>CAKZNX010000153.1 GCA_937132045.1 uncultured bacterium | reverse complement strand
GGAGGAGCTGTTCGCCAGGGGGAAACCCAAACAGTACACCGGACGGCAGCTGGATCAGATCGCCTTCCCCATTGGCGGTATCGGCACAGGTAGTATCTCCCTCGGCGGTTGGGGACAGCTGCGCGACTTCGAAATCTTCAATCGCCCGAGCAAGGGCGTGAGCTTCGAATACACCTTCTTCACCCTGTATGCTCGCCCTGCCGGTGGCAACGCGGTGACACGGGTGGTGCAGGGACCCGTCGGCGGCGGCAACTACACCGGCGACGGCTCAGGAATGCAGTGGCGAACCACCGGAGGAGGCTTGCCGCACTTCCGTCATGCCGTGTTCGAGGGGGCGTTTCCCTTCGCACGGCTGTATCTGGAAGACCCGCGCATGCCGCTGCGCGTCACTCTGGAGGCTTACAACCCCTTCATCCCCCTCAACCCTGACGACTCGGGACTGCCCATCGCCATCTTCCACTTCAGCCTTTTCAATTCCACCGACGACGACGTGGAGGCGGTGCTGTTCGCCAATATGGAGAACAAGCTGGGCTATCCCGAGACCGGAGGGGGCGTGATCGAGGCGTATGATAGCGGCAAGGTGCGCGGATTGAAGATGTCCACCCGAAAACATCCTCCTGAGTCGCCGCGCTACGGCACGCTGGCTCTGGTAACCACGCATGACGATGTGCGGGTTCAGACGCACTGGCTCCGCGCGGGATGGTTCGACACGCTGGATCGCTTCTGGCAGCTTGCCAGCGCGGGTAGACTGGACGAGAACACCGAACCTGCCTATCGTGAGGAGGGTACGGACATCGGTTCCATCGCCCTGCGCGCCGTGGTCAAAGCGGGACAGCAGGTGTGCCTGCCGGTGTGGCTGATGTGGCATATTCCAAACTTCGAGATGTACTGGTCGCCCGCCCAGCCCAAGCCGGTCTGGAAGAACTACTACGCGAAACTGCACGAGGACGCCGTTGCTGTAGCGGAGTATGTGGCGATAAACATCGAGCGTCTGGAAGGTGATACCCGCGCCTTCGCGCAGGCGCTGTGGTCGTCGACACTGCCCGAACCGGTGCTGGACGCGGTCAGCTCGCAAATCTCCATCCTGAAGAGCACCACCTGCCTGCGTCTGCAGGACGGCACTTTCTATGGCTGGGAAGGGTGTAATCCGGCGCACGGCTGCTGCGAGGGCACCTGTACCCATGTGTGGAACTACGCCCAGGCGCTGCCGTATCTGTTCCCATCGCTGGAACGCTCCATCCGCGAAAAAGACTACGCCATCAACCTGCATCGCGACGGACATATGACCTTCCGCATGCCACTGCCGCTGGGTACCGTTCCCGATGCCAGATTCCACGCAGCCGCCGACGGACAGATGGGCGGCATCATGAAGACCTACCGCGAGTGGCTCCTGTGCGGCGATACGGAGTGGTTGAGACGGCTCTTCCCCAGCGTCCAGAACGCGCTGGAATACGCCTGGAAGGAGTGGGACAGGGATAAGGACGGAGTGATGGAGGGCGTTCAGCACAACACCTACGATATCGAGTTCCACGGACCCAATACCATGATGGGGTCGTTCTATCTGGGCGCTCTGCGGGCGGCAGAGGAGATGGCGCAAGCGCTGGGCGATACCGCGAAAGCACAGGAGTATCGGAGCGTGTACGAAAGCGGTCGGCGCTGGATGGACGAACACCTCTTCAACGGAGAGTACTACATACAGGAGGTGCGTATCGCTTCAGCGGAGATGTCGGCGGACGTGCAGAGGGCGGACGCGCCGAAGTACCAGCTGGGCAAGGGGTGCCTTTCTGACCAAATGATCGGGCAGTGGTATGCCCGAATGCTAAGGCTGGGCGACCTGTTTGACCCAGAGAACGTACGTCGTGCGCTGCAATCAGTGTTCCGCTACAACTGGAAGGGCGATCTTTCCGAACACGCGAACCCGCAACGCATCTACGCCCTGAACGACGAGGCAGGTCTGCTGCTTGCCAGCTGGCCCCATGGAGGCAGACCCATGTTCCCGTTCCCATACTCGGATGAGGTATGGACGGGTATCGAGTATCAGGTAGCAAGCCACCTGATCTACGAGGGTTTCATGGAGGAGGCACTGGCAATTGTGAAGGGCGTGCGCGACCGCTACGACGGCACCCGGCGCAACCCGTGGAACGAGTTTGAATGTGGAAACCACTACGCCCGTGCGATGTCGTCTTATGCGCTGTTGCTCGCGCTTGCCGATTTCTTCTACTCGGCGCCGCATGGGCTGTTGCGTTTCGCACCGCGTGTCTACCCCGACCAATTCTCCTGCTTCTTCAGCGTGGACTCGGGCTGGGGTGTGGTGAGGCAACATCTCACACCGGCTTACCGCCGCGCGGAGGCGGAAGTGTGGCGCGGCTCGTTGAGGGTGAAGGAACTGCAACTCGGCTTCGATGCAACAGGCGCGGAGGTTCGGCTGGCTGGTGCTTCAGTGCAGGCAGTTGCCACCACCTTGCCCGATGGCGGCACGCACATCACGCTGGGAGAAGGGGTGATGGTGGAGCAGGGCAGGGCGCTGGTGGTGCAGACCTGGCAATAGAAAAGCAAACAACCTCCCCTTCTCAAGTCGGTGGGAAGGGGAGGGGAGCCTGCACCTCTCCCCGTGTCGGGGAGAGGCAGGGAGAGGGGTCTGAAAGCGCTTGCCTGAGCATTGTGTTCATAACACCAAGACTTGCGAGGAGTCTTCAAACACCCTTACTCGTCGACCGGCGAGAAGTAGATAACCGTCACGATCTCCTCCATGGCGAGGGGACGGTCGTAGATGCGTTCCAGCAGGTCGCGCACATCTTCCGCGGTGCGGAACTCGGGGTTCTCGCGGCTGATGTCGCGCGGGGTCAGCTCCGCCAGCGGTTTCACCTCCACGCGGTCGATGATGGCGGTGAACAGTTTGTGACGACGAGCAAACCGGTTGCCCACCGTCACCCACACAACCTGTCCTGCGCGGTATTTATCCGTCTTGTCGCCAAGCCGGATGGTGACCGTCTTGCGGTGACTGCGCAACAGGTTCTCGTAAATATCGGGATAAAAGTTCAGCGCGTACATCGCTCTCACAATCTTCCCCTTCTAATCTTCACCGATCTGTTGCTGAAGGGCATCGGCAGACAGCGTGAAACGGATCGAATCCTCGACGAACTGCGTGATCAACTCCTCCTCGTACAACACGCGCGCCTGCTCGCGCAACTGCTCCAGTTGCTCGGGCGACGCGGAGGGGTCATCCTCCAATCGGCGGAGCTTCGCCTCCAGAGCCTGCCGCAGTTCTCGCAGGGTGGCGGCTCGCGGCTTTCCTTCCAGAAACTCCTCGATAACCCGCTCCACGTCGTCCATACACCGCTTTCACTTTAACAGGTGCGCTTTATCGGTCTTCTCCCATTGGAACTCCGGATTGCCGAAGTGCCCGTTCTTCGCCGTGCACAGGTAGCAGACGTTCTCGGAGAGCAGACCGAGGTCGCGGATAATGGAGCGCGGACGGAAGTCGAACACATCCATCACGCGCTTCAGGATTTGCTCTTCCGGAATGGCGTTCGTGCCAAAGCACTCGATGGTGAGCGACACCGGCTCCGCTCGCCCGATAGCGTAAGCGATTTGCAGTTCGCAGCGCTCCGCCAGTCCTGCCGCCACGATGTTCTTCGCCACATAGCGCATCATGTAGGTTGCCGAGCGGTCCACCTTGGTAGGGTCCTTGCCGGAGAATGCGCCGCCCCCGTGGCGTGCCATACCGCCATAGGTGTCCACCATAATCTTGCGCCCGGTGACGCCTGTATCTGCCTGCGGTCCACCTATTTCAAAGCGCCCCGTGGGGTTGCACAGGAAGCGAAAGTCGCCCTTGTTGAACGGCTCGTAGTGTGCCAGCACCGGCTCGAGCACGTGTTGCCGCACAATCTGCATCACTTCCTGCTGGCTGAGACTCGGCTCGTGCTGGGCGGACACCAGCACCGTGTCGATTCGGTATGGCTTACCGTCGACATATTCGATGGTGACCTGTGATTTGCCGTCCGGTCGCAGTCCGAGGTCGGGATGCGCTTTGCGCACCTCTGCCAGACGCCGGGTCAGGTGATGTGCGATGGTGATAGGCAGGGGCATCAACTGCTCGGTCTCGGTACAGGCGTAGCCAAACATCATGCCCTGATCGCCCGCGCCGCCGGTGTTTACCCCCTGCGCAATGTCGGGAGATTGCTTCTGGATCGCCACCATCACGCCGGTGGTTTCGCCGTCGAAACCGTAGTCGGTGTGGGTGTAACCGACGTCGTTGATGGTCTTGCGCACCACATCGGGGATTTCCACGTAGCCGTGGGTGGTCAGTTCACCTGCCACTACCGCCAATCCGCGCGTGAGCAGGGTTTCGATGGCTACCCGGGAGAACTCCTCGATGGGCAGGTCTGCTTCCCGGTCCTGCTTGAGGCATTCGTCCAGAATCGCGTCGCTGACCTGGTCTGCCAGTTTGTCAGGATGTGCCTCGGTCACACTTTCCGAGGTAAAAAGCATCCTCTTCGCCATATTCATGTCCATCCTTTTGCTCCGGTGTCGCTACAGCGGGGAAGTCACTCTGTATCGAGAAAAGCCACCGTGGACACGGCAGCTGCCTAATTTATAGCACACCTGTTGCCCCAAAGTCAAATCTCAGGGGGGCGTTTCAAAACTCCTCGCAGGTGCCAGCGTTGTCCGCAGAAACACTCTCATAAGCCCTTTCATACCCCTATCCCAACCTCTTCCCGATGCGGGGAGGGGTGCAGACCCCCTTCCGGCGTCGGGAAGGGAGTGGAAGGATAGGTTTCGTCCGTTTTCAACACCCTCAATCTCAGGGCCAGTAGTGGTCGTAGAAGAAGGTATCGTAGAGAAGCTTGCCTAGCGCTACGACGACGCCGAACACCACCAGCGCTTGCCGATAACCAAGCACGCTGGCGGGTAGCAGGGGCAGGGGCACATAGAGCAATAGCGCTCCTGCTACGAGGATGATCAGCGCTCCTCGCACCAGACTCCGCCAGCGCCTCGCAGAGGTCATACCTCACCTGCGCCCCGGATGATTTCGCGCTTCACTTCCTCGTCCGCGAGGTCCACGAACTCATCTGCCTGCCGGCGCAGTTCGTCGGCAATCATGGGAGAGAGTGTGCGAATGGTGCTGACGACCACCACGCGCACACCCTTCATCTGCACTGCTTCCACCAGCCTGCGGAAGTCGCCATCGCCGCTGAACAGTACCGCCCGGTCGATGTGGTCTGCCAGCAAGAGCATGTCGATGGCGAGCTCGATATCCATGTTGCCTTTGATTTCGTACTGTCCGGTGGCGTAGTTGAAATATCGTTTCTGCGGTTTCGTAACCACCGTGTAACCGTTGTAGTCGAGGTAATCGAGGAAGCTTAGCATCGGGTCGAACTCACCTTCACGGCGCGATGCGTAATAGAACGCTCGCAGGAGCCTGCCCCCTCGCGAGAAGTAACGCAACAGTTTCCCGAAATCGATGTCCCACCCCAGCTGCTGCATGGTGTAAGTGAGGTTGGGACCGTCAATGAATATCGCAATTCTCTCCAATGGGCGCACCTCCTCTCGCCCGTAATAGGTCTCTGCCCGCTTCCAGACGCGCATTGCCTCCGGTGAACGTTCTCCCTCTGGACGGACAGCTCTTCGGCTCTCGTGCCTTTCGTCGTCGTTCAGGAACCAAGCCCCATTACGCGGTCACCGCCTCTTCCTCCTCATCTTCGTCCACGACGGGAATGGTCTTCAGCAGCTCCTCGGCTATCAAACGTTCCGTGACCTTCTCGTCACCGACGATCTTGCCGTCGCGGAAGCGCACGATGCGCTTGGCATGGCGGGCAATATCCCACTCGTGCGTCACCAGCACGATAACCTTTCCGTCTTCGTTCAGCTTCTGGAAGATTGCCATAATCTCTTCGCCGCGGCGGGAGTCGAGGTTACCCGTTGGCTCGTCTGCAAGGATCACCGCCGGGTCGTTGACAAGCGCACGTGCAATCGCGACGCGCTGCTGCTCGCCGCCTGACAGCTCGCTTGGGCGCGAATTGATGCGATGTGACAGCCCCACCGCCGCCAGAGCACGCTTGGCTCGTTCGTGGCGGTCGCGGAACCGCCCGTTGTAAAGCAGGGGCAGCTCCACGTTGCGCAGAGCGGTGGTGCGTGGCAGGAGGTTGAACTGCTGGAAGACGAAACCGATCTTGCGGTTGCGAATCTCCGCCAGCTGATTATCGTTCAGTTTGCCGACCTCGATTCCGTCCAGCCGATACGACCCGCTGGTTGGGCGATCGAGACAGCCAACGATGTTCATGAACGTGGACTTGCCTGAGCCTGACGGACCCATAATTGCCACGAACTCGCCCGGGAACACCTGCAGGGACACCCCACGCAGGGCATGTACGTGCGTCTTGCCGAGGATATACGTTTTGTGTACGTCCTGTACGTCAATAACAGGTGTCATCGGCACTCTTCCTCCAGTTGCTGCATAAGATGGCGGAGCGGCGGTATCATCTTCCGGTATTCCACCAGAAACGCATCATGCCCGTAAGCCGAATCCATCTCGAAATACTCCGAGCGCTTGCCCAAACGTTTCAGAGTCTCATGAATGTCGCGCATCACGTAGGGCGGGAACAGGATATCAGAGCGTATCGAGATGAGCAGTACCCGTGCCTGTATTCGGCTGAGCGCCTCCTCGAGGCTGCCATAGCCGCGGCTGACGTCGTGCAGGTCCATCGACTTGCTGAGGTATAGGTAGCTGTTGGCGTCGAAATCGCGCTTCAGCAGCTTCTCGCCCTCCTCGTGCAGGTATCGCTCCACGTCGAAGCGGGCGTGCAGGTCATGTTCCAGCGCACTCTCCTCACTGGCGGGTTTGCGCCCAAATACCTGCTGCATGATCTCGTCCGAAAGGTAGGTGATGGTGCCGATCATGCGTGCGAGCGCCAGCCCCTGCCGCGGACTGCAACCGTCTTCGTAATACTCGCCCTTGCGCCAGTTGGGGTCAAGCATGATCGCGCGTCTGCCCACCTCGTTGAACGCGATCGCCTGTGCCGACAGGCGCGCACTGCAGGCGATGGGCGCCACCGAGTCCATGAAATCAGGATACATCACCGCCCATTCCAGCGCCTGCATCCCGCCCATCGAGCCGCCGGTTACCAGCTTGAGCCGGCGCACGCCCAGATGGTCCAGCAAGATGCGCTGCACACGCACCATGTCGCGAATGGTCACGATGGGAAAGCGCAGACCGTAGGGCTTGCCGGTGCGCGGGTCGATGGACGCCGGACCGGTGCTTCCACGGCAGCTGCCCAGCGCGTTGGGCGCGATGACGCAGTATTTTTCTGTATCGAACACCTTGCCGGGACCGACCAAGCCGTCCCAGTAGCCTACCGTCCGGTTGTATGGCGCGTACTTGCCTGCCGCGTGCGAGCTGCCCGTCAGCCCGTGCAGAACCAGAATGGCGTTGTCGCGGGTTGCGTTCAGCTCGCCGTATACCTCGTAAGCCACGTCGACGCCAGACAGTGCTTGCCTGTTTTCGAGAATGAACGGCTCCTCCGTCGAGGCAAAGGTGAAGATATGCTTCACAACGTTTTCGCCAACGGAGGCAACCGCCTCGTCCTCTTCGACTGGCAACAGGTACGCTGCGGACTCAGTGCTCATCCCACCACCCACTCTTCTGCGCCGTTCACGCCGATGGTGCTCACGGTGATTCCCTGTTCCTTCAGGAACTCAATCGCGCGGTGCAGTTGCGCAGACGAGCCGGTCAGTTCCAGAAAGACGAACCCCCCGATATGCGGGTCGATGTTCGCCCGGCGGATGTTCGGGATGAGGTCGAAGTCCTTCACCAGCCGATAGACGATAGGCTCCTTCACACGCTCCAGCGGGAAGTTCAGCTGTACGCGGATGGTCTCGAATGCCTCTTGCTGCTCCACAGGCATGGATGTACCGCCCTCCTTCGTTAGTGTAAGACGCAGTAACCGCCCCTGCAGTTGCCATCGTCTGTTGGGAAAGCGCTGTGCCGCCAAGCCTCTCCCATAGCACGAGTGCGGATGTACCCCTTTCACTGCCAGATAAAGTGTACCCCAACCACTTCCGCATTACCACAAAGACCTCTTTGCGGTCGATTCTATCAGAGATTTGCTGCGTTTTTAATGTAACGTTTACATTTGCGAGTCTTGGTTAAATTGCACCAATCTGATAAAATAAGAGCGATTTCTTCATGAAAGGAGGAAGCCTGTCGTGCGTCTACGAGTTGTGCTCGTACTCGTTCTCTTTGTCGTGGCTATCGCGGGTGCTTGGGCGCAGTTCGTGACGGTGGGAGCTAATGCGGTGAACAATGCCACCGTCCAGCCCGGCGGTCCGCGCGGAGGGCTGTTCGGCAAGGTGTTCTTCAATATCGAAGGCAACCAGTTTGGCTCCTTCGCCAGTTTCGGTGTTGTGGACTTCAGCGCCGCCGACTTCGGGCTGTCGGCAGCAGTCGCGGATGTGCAGGGCATTACCCTGAAGTTGTACGACGCCCCTGCCAGTTTCAGCGCGAACGGAACCGTCCGAGTCTGGCTCAGTGAGGCAACTGCCGTCGATATCGAACCGACGACGTCCCCGTTGCGCTGGAACGCGAGTGCCCTGCCAGATGGTGTCGGCAACCAGTTGCAGCCTCTGCATCTGCTTGGTAGTGGAACCTACACGAAGACTACCCTCGACACAGAGTTTGTCTATACGCTGACGGTGCCCGCTTCGGCAAGGCAGTATCTCGTGGAGCGACTCAATTCAAGAGGACGCATCCGCCTGGTGGTCACGCCTGCGGAAGATGGCGTCGCCGCTACGTACGCGGGACACAACCACTACCGGGAGAGGACGCCCCCAGCCCGCCCGCCGCGGCTGGAACTGACCGTGCTGGCACTGACGCGCTTCAACATCCTCGGCAATGTCCAGCTGCTGGACTTTGGCGGTGATATCACTCAGGTGCCCATCATCGTCACACTGCGTTCGGTCGAGGCTGGAGTGATCGAGCGAAGGGTCTATCTGGACGCCAACGGTAACTATACCATCCCCGATGTCGAGCCAGGAATCTACGACATCGCCTTCAAAGCCAGCCACTGGCTGCAGGTGGTGGTACGTGAGGTGAACGTGGTGAACGCCGATGTGACCGGGGTGAACGTGGCACTGCTCAACGGCGATGTCGATGGGGATAACGAGATAACGCTGTTTGATTTCGGAGAGCTGGTGGCGGCTTTCGGCTCGCTGCCAGAGGATACCAACTGGAACCCCGAGGCTGACCTCGATGGCGATGGCGAGGTGACGCTGTTCGACTTCGGAATCCTGGTGCAGAACTTCGGCGCCATCGGCGACGAGTAGTCGGTGCTGAACGTTTCGGGGCAGGCAGACGCCTGCCCCGCGTGCTGAAAAGCAGGCTACTTGTCCGGTTCAGAACCAGCGCTCGGTGTCGATTGGGCTGCCATCTTCTCCAGCGTCCTGGTAGGAGCGACGCCCAGCGCGACGAAGTACATCTGCACCCCTTTATTGGCAATCAACGAACCCGCGAGGGTCATGACCACCAGCAAGCCCAGCTTTTTGAGGATGTCGATGCCGATTTGCCCCAGTTTCGGCAGGGAATTGTCGGCGGTCGGAAGGGGAGCGCTGAACATTTGATGGGCTTCGCGGAAGACAATCCACAGCACACCAACCCCCAGCAAGAACACCGCAACCCCCAGCAAACGACCTATCCAGTCTCCTCGTATTCTCAACGGCGTCCTCATCCATAAGGCTTCACTGACCTATATCATAGCCGAAAGACGACAGGAAGGCAAGCTGGCTTGCCCGCGTCGCCTGCGGTGTGCTATCATAGTGGCAGGAAGCGTAGAACGGCGGAGCAGAGTAATGGAACCTTTGATATACGAGATGTCATCGCCCGGAAGGTGTGGGGCGAACCTGCCCGAGTGCGATGTGCCTGAGCGCCCCGTAGAGGACCTCCTGGGAGCGGAGAACCTCCGAAGCGACCTGCCTTTGCCCGAGGTGAGCGAGCTGGACGTGATGCGTCACTACGTGCGCCTCTCACAGCGGAACTACGGCATCGAGGTGGGATTCTATCCGCTGGGGTCGTGCACCATGAAGTACAATCCGCGTGTGCATGAGAAGGTGGCAGGGCTGGCTGGCTTCGCGCAACTGCATCCATTGCAACCGGAGCAAACCGTACAGGGCGCTTTGCAGCTGATGTGGGAACTCCAGCAATATCTGGGCGAAATCGCCGGTATGGACGCGGTGACGCTTCAGCCTGCCGCAGGGGCGCACGGCGAACTGCTGAGCCTGATGATGTTCAAAGCTTACCACGCCAGCCGGGGCGAGGCGACACAGCGCAGGGTCGTTCTGGTGCCCGACTCGGCGCATGGCACGAACCCGGCTTCGGCGGCGTCATGCGGGTTTTCGGTGCGCACCCTCCCCTCCGACAGACGGGGCTGTATTGACCTGCAGGCGCTGAAGGAAGCGGTGGGACCCGATACCGTCGGGCTGATGCTAACCAATCCGAACACGCTGGGGCTGTTCGAGACACAGGTGCTGGAGGTGTGCGAGGTGGTGCACGCAGCGGGTGGGCTGGTGTACTGCGATGGCGCCAACATGAACGCCCTGCTGGGCATCGCTCGTCCGGGTGATATGGGCTTCGATGCGGTGCACTTCAACCTGCACAAGACCTTCTCCACTCCACACGGCGGCGGCGGACCCGGAGCAGGCGCTATTGCCGTGAAGGCGTTTCTCGAGCCGTACTTGCCGGTGCCCGTCGTTGCACGCCGTCCCGACGGCAGTTTCGCGCTGGAATATGATCGCCCCCTCAGCATCGGGCGCATCCATTCCTTTACCGGCAACTTCCTCAATGCGGTGCGGGCGTACGCCTACATTCGCGCGCTGGGTCCGGAGGGGCTGCTTGCGGTAGCCGAACATGCCGTGCTCAATGCGAACTATGTGCGCGTGAAGCTGCAGGAGATCCTGCCCGCGGCGTACGACCGGCTGTGTATGCATGAATGCGTGCTGACCGCCCAGCGCTACAAAACGGAGTACGGGGTGCGCGCGCTGGATATCGCCAAGCGGCTCATCGATTACGGCTTCCATCCGCCCACGATGTACTTCCCGCTGATTGTGCCTGAAGCGCTGATGATCGAGCCAACCGAAACGGAAAGTGTGGAAACGCTGGATGCCTTTGTGGATGCTCTACATCGCATCGCCGAAGAGGCGCGGGAGCATCCCGACCTGCTCCATGAGGCACCACACCACACCCCCGTGCGCCGGCTGGACGAGGCGAAGGCTGCTAAGGAACTGTGCGTCTGCTGGCGAGCCTGACGCTCGCGCGATGGAGCGAACCTGGCGACTGATACGTGACGAGGGGGGCGACGCCGCGTGGAACATGGCGGTGGACGAGGCGATTCTGGAAGCGGTACTCTCTGGTGAACAGCCTCCTACCGTACGGTTCTACCGCTGGCTGAAGCCCGCCGTCTCGGTAGGGCGTTTCCAGAATACGGAAAAGGCGCTGAACCTTCCACTCTGCCGCCAGCGAGGGATATCCGTTGTCCGGCGGCTCACTGGTGGTAAAGCGGTGTTGCACGGTCATGATCTGACGGTCTGCATCGCCGCTCCGCTTTCCTGTTTTGCACCGGCGCGCACGGTTATCGAGGTGCATCGGCGCATCGTGCAGGCGCTGGCGCAGGGTTTCCGTTTGCTGGGCATCGGCACCCAACCTGTCGGGCACGCGAATGTACGCACTCTGCGGGGTTCTCACGCAAACTGTTTCGACCACGCTCTTCCCGGCGACCTCACAGACGCCAGCGGTATCAAGTTGCTGGGCGGGGCGCAGTATCGGCGTGCCGGTGCCGTGATGGAGCAGGTCAGCATCCCGTTTCAGAAACTGCCCGACGTGCTGCGAGACAGCCTTCAGCCATGGACGGAGCCGCCTGCATCGCCTCTGCTGGGCAGTGACGAAGACAGACTCGTTGCCTGTCTGGTGGAAGGACTGGTGCAGGGGTTGGGCGTCAGCGGAGAGTGGACAACCCTAAGCGACACAGAAGTCGTGCGAGCACGGCAACTCGAGCAGGGCTATGAAGGGACGGTTTGACCTGCTGGCACAGGCTCGCAATGACACCAGCCTCTGGAAGGCGAGGAACCCCCGCCGAGCCGTTCCGTGTCATTGCGCGGAGCGCAGCGACGAAGCAATCCCCTTCGTATCCCGTAAGCCGTGGGGGATTGCTTCGCCTGCCTGGCGGCATGCTCGCAATGACACGTCTATCTGGAGGGCGAGGAACCTCCGCCGAGCCGTTCCCTGTCATTGCGAGGAGCGCCGCGACGAAGCAATCTCCTTCGCTTCCCGTGTCATGGCGAGGAGCGCCGCGACGAAGCAATCCCCCTCGTCCCCGTGTCATTGCGAGGAGCGAAGCGACGAAGCAATCCCCTTCGTA
>CAKZNX010000152.1 GCA_937132045.1 uncultured bacterium | reverse complement strand
CGCATCCCTGCTTTGGCTACGAACCGATCCTCTGGTGCGTCACCTGCTGACCATCACAGGTGAAGATGAGCCGCGCGTCGTTTGCCACCGTTTCGAGGTGCACCGGACGCCCCCAGATTGTGTAGACATTGCGCAAGGTGCGTGTGGTGTAGTCGAGGTCGAGCGGCTTGCCGTCGTAGTGGTGCTTGAGGTACAGCTCGCCGCGGCGCCCATAGTCGCCATCCTCCACCGTCACTACCGGCACACCGAAGTTGGTCATCGAGTCCAGCAGAGCGTCGCGCACCTTTTCCCAGTCGGTCTCCTGCACACGCCACACCAGCTCGCCGTTCACCTCTTCCAGTTTGTAGGTGTACATGTCCAGTTTCCTGATGAGGTGCTCGGTGAGATATTTGCGCAGGAAGGTGACATCGCACTCCATTTCGCGCACTTCCAGCAGTTTCTGCCAGCCTTCGCCTGTGGGACGCGGTTTCGGGCGTTCCAGCCAGTCGACCTCGGGCTGGTCTTCCTCGGGCGGCTCACCGTTCCAGCGTCGCTCGATGTCGCGCAGAATCTGATATCCCACGTAGTAGGGGTTGATGCTCATGCGCGAGCCCGGTGACAGCACGCTAGAGTGCATTCGTCGAAACTCCAGGTGTTCGGCGGGAGTGAGCGGCGACGCCTCCAGCACGCGCTCGTGCACCAGCGACGCCCAGCCCTCGTTCATGATCTTGGTGCGGATTTGAGGCAGGAAGTACAGCATCTCCTCACGCACCATGCCGATGATGTCGCGCTGCCAGTCCTCGAGGTCGCGAGCGTAGTCGCGCAGGAACAGCAGAAGGTCCTTTTCCGGTTCGGGCGGGATACGGCGTGTGCTGGGCGTCTCGATTGTTTCTACACGCCCCAGCAGGTCGTCGAACTCGCTGGTGGGACGGGCAAGGGTCGGTTTCTGGCGTCCAGAATCCTTCGGATCGGGACGGCGATAGGCAGGCTCTACGGGGTCGATGTGCTCCTCGATACTCAGCACCGCATCGAGGAACTGCTCCACCCGCTGAGGACCGAACTCCATCTCGTATTGCCGGATACGGTCGGCGTGCAATCGGGCACGTTCCACCATCCGGCGGTCGGTGTGTGCGAAGTAGGTGTTGTTCTTGAAGAAGTCCGAGTGTCCCAGCACGTGCGCTACGACGAGCTTGTTCGCCAGCAAAGAGTTGTTCTCCAGCAGAAACGCCTGCGAAGGGTCGGTATTGATGACCAGCTCGTAAATGCGCGCGATGTTGTATTCGTACATCGTCTTCTGTCGATGGTAGTCGCGCCCGAAGGTCCAGTGCGAGAAGCGTGCAGGCAGTCCGTATGCGCCCACTTCGTAGATCACATGCGCGGGTACCAGTTCAAAGTGCACCGGATACGGGTCCAAGCCCATCTCCTGCACATTCTCCCACGCCTGTTCGATGAATTTCTCGAGTTCAGTCCGCTCTTGACTGGTCATGACGTTCCGCACCTGCACTTTGGACTTATACAGCGTTGACCTCGGGATGCTTGCTGAAGAACCGCTTCAGCGCGGGCCATACGTCCTCCTTACTGGTGATACGCACCAGCACGACGCGCGAATCATCGGCGAAGCGCTCCTGCAACGCCTGCCCCAGTGGAGCGAACGTGTCCGAATGTCCCCACAGCTCATCGGCGATTTCGCCATAGCCAATCAGGTTGCTGATGGATGCCATCTGCTCCACCAGCCGCACCACCTCATGGTCACCCCAGTTGTAGCCGTCTGAGAAGAGGAAGGGGTAGATGTTCCACTCACGCGGATTGTAGCGTTTGTCGATGATGTCCAGAGCCAGTTTGTACGCCTCCGAGAGCTTGGTTCCGCCCGAGTCGCCCGCGGCAAAGAACTCGTGCTCCTCCACCTCCGTCGCTACCGTGTGGCAGGTGATGAACACGATCTCGGTGTTGGTGTATTTGGTGCGCAGGAAACGCAACATCCAGAAGTAGAACGAACGGGAGATATATGCCTCGAACTCGCCCATACTCCCGGACACATCGCGCATGGCGAAGATGACCGCGTTGCGCTGTGGCTCCGGCACCACCTCCCACGAGCGGAACCTTCTGTCCTCTGCGTGGATGTGAAAGCCCGGCTTGCCCTCGCGGGCGCTGCGCTTGTACGCCTCCAACAGTGTACGCTTGCGGTCGATGTTGGACAGCGGTCCCTTTCGCGCGATGGTGTTGAACTGCGTGGTATCCGCCATCACCTGTTTGTTGCCCTTCTCCTGCAGATTGGGCAGGTGCAGGTCTTCGAACACCATCTGCATCAGTTCCTCGATGGTGAACTCCGCTTCGTAGAAGTCCACCCCCGGTTCGGTGCCCGCCTGCTTCCCCGCGCCCTGTCCTTCACCCGGCTGACGCCCGATGATGTCGCCCGGCTGAGAGCCGCCCGGTCCCTGCCCCACACGCTTGCCCTCGTTCGGGTCGAAGCGGATGCGTGGCAATTCCAGTCCGCGGATGGGGATTTTCACGATCTTGCCGTCGTGCGCGGTGATGATGTCCTGATGGCTGATGATGTCGCCCAGGTTCTGTTTGATAACTTCCTTCACCTTTTCGTTGTGGCGCTGACGGTCGCGTTCTGCGCGATGGTGCAGGTCCCACGGGTCCTGCGACAGGATGAAAGGCGGCTGGTTCCACATGTGCGTTCACCTCTTTGCTTTCGCCCCTGCCCCTCTCCCGACGCGGCGGGAGAGGGGAGGGTATCACGACTACCGATTCAGCAGTGTTCCGACGTAACGCATCACTTCGCTGGCGCACACGGGGCAGTAGCCATGCTCCGAGCACAATCGGTCTACCACCTCGTTCATCTTCTTCAGCTGCTCCTCGTTGGGCGTACTGACGGAGGTGGTAATCTTCACCACGTCCTTCAGGTCAGCGAAGAGCTTGCGCTCGATGGCTTCCTTGAGGCGTTCGTCGCTGTTGACGTCGAACCGGATGTTGCGCCGTGCCAGCGAAGCAACGGAACGCAGGATACCTTCGCGGAACTCGCGCTTGGCGTTTTCCGAGATGCCGATCTGCTCCTCGATGGAGCGCATCAGCCTCTCATCCGGTTCCACGTCCTCGCCGGTGACGGGGTCTTTCACCTTGGTGCGGTTGCAGTAAGCGTCGACGTTGTCCAGGTAATTGTCCAGCAGAGTCTGCGCTGCCCTCTCATAGGAGAAGACGAACGCCCGCTGGATCTCCTTCTTAGCGAGCTCGTCGTACTCTTTGCGCACTTCGTCGATCAAACCCAGCAGCTTGCGCTTCTCCTCTTCGTTGCTGGTGTATTCGGCGAGCCCGTCGCGCAAACTGCGCAGTACGTCGATGGGCGTAATGCAGGACTTGCCGCTGCGTGCAATCGCACTGGAGATGCGGTTGATGATGAAGCGTGGCGACACGCCCTGCATGCCCTCGTCGGGATATTCCTCCTGCAGTTCCTTCAGGTGCCGCTGGTCCCAGTCGCCTACCTGTTTCTCGCCGTCGTACAGCTTCATCTTGGTCATCAGGCTCAGCCCGCTCTTCTTCGAGGGCTTCAGGCGGCTGAGCACGGCGAACATGCTGGCGACGCGCAGGGCGTGTGGGGCGATGTGCACCTTCTTGAGGTCGACGCCGTCTTCCTGAACCTCGCTCTGGGCAATCAGTTTCTCATAGATGCGGACTTCGTCGCTGACGCGCAGGTTGTAGGGCACCTTCACCACGAAGATACGGTCAATCATCGCCTCGTTCTCCTTGTTGGAGAAGTAGGCGTTGTACTCATACTCGTTTGTGTGAGCTAGGACGACAAGGTCGCAGTAGATGAGTGCGAATCGCGAGGCTTTAATCATCTGCTCGCCTGCGACGGTGTTGAGCTCATACAGGAAACGCTTGTCCGCCTTCAACATCTCGATGAATTCCATGACGCCCCTGTTGGCGATGTTCAGCTCGCCGTCGAAGTTGTACACGCGCGGGTCACTCTCCACGCCGATTTCGGTGAGCATCTGCAGGTTCACGCTGCCGGTCAACTCTGACACATCCTGCGACTTGGGGTCGGACGGTTTGAAGGTGCCGATGCCGATGCGACTGCGCTCGGAGAAGAAGATGCGCTCCACCGGCACCTGATCGATCTTACCGCCAAACTCCTCCTTCAGACGCCACCGGCACACCGGGCACAGGTCGCCCTCGATGTAGATGCCGAACTGGCGACGGAAATCGAGGCGCAGGTCGTCGGGGATGAGGTGCAGAGGCTCTTCGTGCATCGGGCAGCCTTTGATGGCGTACACCGCGCCCTGCTCGGTGCGGGAATAGCGCTCCATGCCGCGCTTGAGCATGGTCACCAGAGTGGACTTACCACCTCCTACTGGACCAACCAGCATCAGGATGCGCTTGCGCACGTCGAGCCGTCGTGCCGCCGGAGCGAAGTACTCCTCCACAAT
The DNA here is from genome assembly GCA_937132045.1 of uncultured bacterium. Lineage (GTDB taxonomy): Bacteria > Armatimonadota > HRBIN16 > HRBIN16 > HRBIN16 > HRBIN16. Next base: position 16,364 of record CAKZNX010000152.1, on the reverse strand, counting down.
CTGCTGGAGAGTCTTGTCCAGTCCGAATATCTCGGAGCGGAAGAAGCGATACTGCTTGGGCTGTCCCTCCGGCTCGTCCACACCGGCAGCCATGATCATGTCGTACACGCGCGCGTGTGCCAGGTCTGCCACCTGCGGGTTCCCGGTGACGATCTCCAGATACTCCGCAAAGGTGCCTTCCCAGTGCAGAGACTTTTCGGTTTGTCGTCGCTCCTCTGCTTGCTTGAGGAACTCAGATGGTTTCATACTTGACCCGTCTCCTTCCTGCTGTGGATTGCCAGCAAAAGCAAAGCGCCCCGTGCTGCAGATTGCACACGAGGCGCCGGGGAAACGGGCAGAAAAAGATTACCCGCTGGGAGGTCTCACCTCCCTGTAGATACCCGCAGCGCCTGCAGACGTGCTTTCCGCAGCACCAGTAAGGTCAACTGGCTCGCCGGTTGTCTCAACCGTGTCGCTCAATGTTCGTCTCCAACAACCTTTCGTTTCACAACGTTCTGTTTAGTTTGATAGACTGCCAAACGGTCAGGATGGTTCCGTCCGGAAAGAGCAAGGTTGCAGCAGTCACCCGAGTGGAAAGATTATACCTGCTTTTCATCCCATATTAATTATCGGTGCCAGAGTTGTCAAGTCCTGAGGGCATTTTCCAGCAAAAATGCGTGAGGGACGCCCGTCCCTGCGGGTGCAGGGACGGGCTACACCTGCTAGCCACCCCTCGAAGAATGAGGTGCCTGCACACTCTGCGCTGTGGTCTGGATACCGGCAGCGTGTTTGTCCGCAGCACGGTGCACCTCTTCCTCGCCAATCTTCTCGGCGATCTCCTCGGGGCGGTCGGCAATGCGCATCATCTCGTCCCTGTCGATAATCCCCTTGCGGTAGAGCGACAGCAGGAAGGAGTCCAGCGTGCACATGCCCCACTGCTGTCCCGTCTGGATAGCCGAGTAGATGCTGTAGGTCTTGTGGTCGCGAATCATGTGCTGAATCGCCGGCGTGCAGATCATGACCTCGAACGCCGCCACGCGCCCGGGGCGGTCGGTGCGCGGGAGCAGTTGCTGAGAGATGACTGCCACCAGGTTGGTAGAGAGCTGCACACGAATCTGCTCCTGCTGATCCAGCGGGAAGACGTCGGTGATACGGTCGACCGTTTTGGCAGCCCCGGTGGTGTGCAGGGTGGAGAAGACCAGGTGTCCGGTTTCGGCTGCAGTGATTGCCGCCTGAATGGTACGCAGGTCGCGCATTTCGCCCACCAGGATGACGTCCGGGTCCTCGCGCAGAGCACGCACCACACCGTCTGCGAAGGTGGGCACGTCCACCCCCACCTCACGCTGGGAGATGATGGATTTTCTCGGCGAGTGATAATACTCGATCGGGTCCTCGATGGTGATGATGTGGCAATCACGATGGGTATTAATCCAGTCGATCATGGTTGCCAGCGTGGTGGTTTTACCCGAACCGGTCGGTCCGGTTATCAGCACCAGCCCACGCGGTTCGTAGAGCAGGTCGATCACCTCGCGACCCAGCCCCAGCTCCTCGAAACTCAGCTTCTTGTACGGGATAAGGCGGAGGTTCATCGCCAGCGTGTTCTTCTGCCAGTACGCCGCCACGCGGAAGCGGCACTTGTTCTGGTGCGAGTAGCCGAAGTCAGTACTGCGGTCGGTCTGCAGTTCCTCCCAGTTGCGGTCGGGGCAGATGGAGCGCACCAGTCGCTCGGTGTCTGCCGGCGTCAGTACTTCGTACTGCTGAAGACGGTAGAGGCGTCCATAGATTCGGAGAACGGGGCACTCACCTGCGATAAGGTGGATATCGGAGGCGTCTTTCTCGAACGCCAGATCCATCAGCTGGTCTATCGTGACCATACCAACACCCTCCTTGCCTGTTGCCCCCGAAGTGGGGCAGGTTGACGTGCGACTGCAATGACAGTTTCCGCAAAGATGCAGTTATTCCCCCCGCAGCGACCAGCACGGCATGGGGAAACACATCTACACAATACTATAAAGCGACTGCTCGCCGTTGTCAAGCGATTTGCAGAACCGTGTGGGTAATCTTTTCGTGCCCGGGCTTGATTCTTCCTGCCGGGTCTGATATATTGATAATAGATGCATCGGAAAGCGAGGTATAACATCATGACAGCGATGGATCCGCTTTTCAAAGGCAGTACGCCGATGCTCATCCTGTCGGTGCTGGTGGAAAAGCCTATGCACGGCTACGCTATCGCCAAAGAGATCGAGCAACGAAGCGCAGACTTTCTGCGGTTCCGCGAAGGCACGCTCTATCCCGCTCTGCACGAGATGGAGCGGAAGGGATGGATTGCAGGCAGATGGGAGGTAACAGACGGAGGGCGTGAGCGCAAAGTGTACGCGATTACCCCGCTGGGCTTGCGCGAGCTGGAGCGTCAGCAACACGCATGGCGCCGTTTCAGCCGAGCTCTCGAAGCGGTCATTGGGCGCAAGTCGTCCGAAGGAGGTCTGGAGACATGTACAACCTGATCGAAGACTATCTGGACCGCCTGCTCCTGCCCATGGTGCATCGGGTGCCTTATCACGAACGACAGCACATTCGTCAGGAGATACGCGACCATTTGATGGAGCGCACTCAAGAACTGCAGGCGCAGGGCGCTAGCGCTGACGAGGCGGTGCCGCTGGCTATTAAGCAGTTTGGACAGGCGGAGTGGGTGGGCACTCTGCTTCTGGAAAAGTATTCGCCCTTACCGGTGCTCAACTGGTGGCGAGCGCTTCTGCTGGCGGTGGTTGTCATGGTCACGGTGATCACGCTGGCGTATCTTGTCGCCCTAACCCATACCAGAATGTATCCTCAGCAAGACGACCGTCAGCAGAAGGTGGTGGACGTAATGCTGTGGACAGTCGGGAAGGCAATCACGCAGGGTGATATATACCAGCAGCTCTGGGGTGCGTTGAACCCATCGCCGGCGCCTGTGCTGAGCTTGCCGCCGGGCTCCGCGCCGCGGCTCCCGGCTGACACCTCTCTCAGGTCAGTGCACACGACGGTGCAGGCAGAATATCTGACATGGCTGCTGAAAGCCGCTCGTGCCGGTATTCCACTGGAGGTGCACGCCTACGCTCGCCGGGTAATCCCCGAATATCCCTTGCCTCCGCCAGATGTTACGCTTTCTCGCTTTAACACCCTGGGCGACTCCGTGCCCAGACCGACACCGTCTACACCGGGGTCCGTCCCGTTGACTGCAGGCATTTTCCTGCTGTCGGCGTTTGCAGCGGGAGCGCTGATGCGCCAGTGGAGATGGGTGCTGGTGGTGGCGCTGGTCGCGCTTTTTAGTGTAGCGATATCGAGCGGCATTACGGCGAAAGACATCTCGCGCCGGTCGGTCTTGAATATGGCTTTGTCCCGGCAGCTGGGGGACACGATTGCCACTTTGCAGAATAGGGTGCAGAGCGATCCATCCCTGCTGAAGTCGTCGCGACCATATATTGACCTGAGGCAAACTGGCGTATCTGACGACGCAAGCCGTCGGCAGCGCATCGAGCAGCTGGTACAGCTGTTCCGCTTCTACCAGAGGGACTACGAACGCATGTGGCGCGAGTGGCAGCAGACAGGGTTTGTGGGGCAATCATGGCGTATGCTTTGGCTAACCGTCGTTCCCACGTGGTGGGCGCTCCCCTGTATTGCGCTGGCAACCGTCGCAGGCGGGTGGCTCGGCATCCTGTTTGGAGTGTGGGGCTGGCGCGTGCGACGTTACCTCGCCTTGCGCTTTTATCGCTACGTCTGAACATGCGAAAATCCTCCTGACCGATGGGCGTCCGCCCGGTGCGGACGCTTATTTTTTGTTTAGGCAGTACGGCTGCACCGTGCCCTTGCAGGACTACCCCTCTCGCCCTTAGAAGGTACACCTATATTCTCGGGAGAGGAGGTATCGGGTTATGCAGCCGGGTAGTGGCGGATACCCTGCCATCCGCTTCGATGCCATCAGCCGGGCATGGACTGTGTATCGCGATCAGATGGGGATGTGGATTGCCATTGCACTGATTGTGGCGCTCATCACCGTTGCAGTTGTTGTCCTGATCGACATTGCGATAGCCTTAGCGCTGAATATGCCTCTCGGCGCGTGGTCGCCATGGACGGCAAGTTCATTCGTGTCGGGCATTCTCAGCAGCACGGTGGCTTATTTGATTACTGCAGGGGCATTGAATGCGGCTATCAAGCAGATACGCGGGCACGGACTTCGGCTGGATTACCTGACGGAGGTGTCCGCGCGCGGCGCCAAACTGCTGGTGGTAGCCGTGCTGATGGCGTTGGTAACCACTGTTGCCACCATGTTGTTCGTGATTCCCTTTTTTGTCGCAGCCGGACTGCTGATGTTCAGCATTCCCCTAGTCGTGGACAAGGATATGGAGGCCGTGGAGGCAATTCGTCGCAGTTTCGAGATGCTTAAATCGCAGTGGCTGATGGCGACGCTGTTCTACCTTGTCATTGCGCTGATCGGAGCTGCTGGAATCATTGCGTGTGGTGTTGGTGTCATCTTTACCCTGCCCATATACTATTTGAGCATCGCCTTTGCTTACGAAGATTATATGAGCGGTATTGCAGAACCGTAGAACGCTGCGCCCCCGCCGGATGGCGGGGGCGCACTGGCTACGCGCTTACATGTCGTAGTCGGGCGGGGTCGGAGTCTTGGTCTCCTTCTTCTCCGGCTTCTCCACCACCAGCGCCTCGGTGGTGAGCAACATGCCTGCGATCGACGCCGCGTTCTGCAGGGCGGAGCGCGTCACCTTCACCGGGTCCACGATACCCGCCTTCACCATGTCCACGTACTCGCCGGTGAGGGCGTCCAGACCCATGCCTTTCTCCATCCCCTTCACACGCTCCACCACCACCGAGCCTTCCAGACCCGCATTCTCCGCGATCTGGCGCAGAGGCTCTTCCAGAGCGCGCCGCACAATGGCAGCCCCGTGCTGCTCGTCCGGCGTCTCACCAATACCGTCCAGAGCAGAAATGATGTTCAGGTAGGTCACGCCGCCGCCGGGCACGATGCCTTCCTCTACCGCCGCTCGGGTCGCCGACAGCGCGTCCTCGAAGCGGTGCTTCTTCTCTTTCAGCTCGGTCTCGGTAGCCGCACCAACCTTGATCACCGCCACACCGCCCGCGAGCTTGGCGAGACGCTCCTGCAGCTTCTCGCGGTCGTAGTTGGAATCGGTCTCCTCGATCTGCTTCTTGATCTGGCTGATGCGCCCCATTACCGCCTCGCGCGTGCCCGCGCCTTCCACGATGGTGGTCTCTTCCTTGGCGACAATCACCTTCTTCGCGCGCCCGAGCATCGAGAAATCCACGTTCTCGAGCTTGATGCCGAGGTCCTCGCTGAGGAACTTGCCGCCGGTGAGGATGGCGATGTCTTCCAGCATTGCCTTGCGTCGCTCACCGAAGCCGGGCGCCTTTACCGCCGCCACGTTCAACACACCGCGAATCTTGTTCACCACCAGCGTGGCAAGCGCGTCGCCCTCCACATCCTCCGAGATGATCAGCAGAGGCTTGCGCGCGTTGGCGACCTTCTCCAGCAACGGGATGAGGTCCTGCGCGTTGGAAATCTTCTTCTCGTGGATGAGGATGTAACAATCCTCCAGCACCGCCTCCATGCGCTCGGGGTCGGTGATGAAGTACGGCGAGATGTAACCGCGGTCGAACTGCATGCCTTCCACCACTTCCAGCGTGGTGGTGGTACCCTTGCTCTCCTCCACGGTGATGACGCCGTCCTTGCCCACCTTCTCCATCGCCTCGGCAATCACCTTACCGATTTCAGGGTCGTTGCCGGCGATGGAGGCGACATGCTCCACATCCTCTTTGGTGGACACGGGGATGGCGTGCTTCTTGATCTCTTCCACCGCCTTCTCCATCGCCAGCTCGATACCGCGCTTCACCAGTATCGGATTACCGCCCGCGGCAACATACTTCAGCCCCTCAGCGACAATCGCCTTAGCCAGCACCGTGGCAGTGGTGGTGCCATCACCGGCGACATCGTTGGTCTTGGATGCGACCTCACGGCAGAGCTGCGCACCCATGTTCTCGAACGGGTCTTCCAGCTCCACTTCCTTGGCGACGGTCACACCGTCCTTCGTGATGGTAGGCGAACCCCACTTTTTCTCCAGCACCACGTTGCGTCCCTTCGGACCCAGCGTCACCTTCACGGCGTCCGCCACCTGGTTCACTCCGCGCTCCAGCGCGCGTCGAGCGCTCTCGTCGTACAGAATCTGCTTGGCTGCCATACTCTCACACCTCCTCTCCGTCGAGTTTAGCCTTCACGGATCGCGTAAATCTGGTCTTCGTCCAGAATGGTGTATTCCTTACCGTCTACCTCCACCTCGTTGCCGCCATACTTCGAGAATATCACGCGGTCACCCACCTTCACCGACATCGGTGCGCGGGTCCCGTCCTGCAGCACCCGTCCCGGACCGACTGCCACCACACGTCCTTCCTGCGGCTTTTTCTTCGCGGTATCCGGCAAGAAGATGCCGCCCGAGGTCTTCTCCTCTTCCTCGAACACCTCCACGACCACCTTGTCGCCAATCGGCTTCAGCATTGCATGCACCTCCTCATCACGGCAAATTAGCACTCGACCCACTCGAGTGCTAATTTATAGATACCGCACTTTGTGCGGAATGTCAAGGGGGCAGGAGGGTGTTTCAATCATTCTCGCAAGCCATCAACGTGTACGCAGAAAGGCTGTCGCAAGCGCTTTCAAACCCCTCTCCCCACCTCTCCCCGACGCGGGGAGAGGTGCCGACTCCCCTCGCAGGGAGTGGGCAGGGGGTTAGGTTTCCAGAAGAGAACCGCGGAGCCGTTATCAAACACCCTCAGGGGGGCAGGAGCCTGCCCCAGGCGGGCGAAGCCATCCCCACGGTTTGTGGTATGTGCGGGCGATTGCTTCGTCGCTGCGCTCCTCGCAAGGAAACGAGGGTTGAGGGCGATTGCTTCGTTGCTGCGCTCCTCGCAAGGACACAGCAGGTATGGAGGGCGAACCTCCTGGTGAGCCCGCGTGGGTTGCATTCTCGGCTCAGCGTGGTTCCTCGCTCTCCAGTAGCGGGAGAGCGCGCAGAGGACACCAGTTGCAGGAGCCCTGACATCCGGGGCGAATCGGTTAGCGGTGAAAGACATGGTGGATTGAGGAACTGCAGGATGAGACGCTTTGGGGTTGTCGGTGCTGTAGTGTTCTGGCTGGCGACGCAGGTGGCGATGGCGACGCCGTTACGCGTACGGGCTGTTGTCACAGGTGAGGGACACGACCTCTTTTCGGTCTCGGCAACGCTTTCCTGGCTGCTGAAAAGACATGATGACGTTGAACTCACGCTCAGTCGGGATGCGGGTGCCCTAAACGCGCAGAGCCTGCAGGGTGTGCACGTGGTGATCCTGTATGCACCTGGAGCCTCGCTGGGCAGCGAGAGCGAACGGGTGCTGAGCGATTTCGTTCAGGCGGGCGGCGGGCTGATATACATCCATCATTCCCCGGGTAGCAGTTTTGCAGAGGGTCTGCCAGGGAACGTGGTGGTGGAGGTCACCCAACCGAGTCACCCTCTGATGCGCTCCATCCCTGCTTTTCAGGTCACCGATGCGCCAGGGCAAGCAGGGGACGTCCCCGCCGAGATGCTTGTGCTTGCCCGCCAGAGGAACGGACAGGCGCTGGTGTGGGTAGAGCAGAAGGGCAAGGGCAGAGTTTTCTACACGGCGCTGGGACACAGCTCCGCTTGCTGGAACCATCCTCACTTCCAGCAGGTCATTCTGAACGCCCTGTACTGGTGCGCCGGGCGCCCGTATCCCTCGGTGCACACACCTCGTCCCCCACGAGGGTTCACATCGCTGTTCAACGGAGTCAATCTGGAGGGCTGGGGCGAGGTCGGTCCGCCGGTGTGGTATGCACAGGACGGGGTCATGGTGTGTACCGGCATGAGCGAGGGCGGTGGCTGGCTGCGCTCGAACCGGATGTACCGCAACTTCATCCTCCGGCTGGAGTACCGCATCGCACCCGGCGGCAACAGCGGTATCTTCCTGCGAGCACCGCACTACGGCAGGAGCTCACGGCTGGCGATGGAGCTTCAGGTTCAGGACGATGGCACCAGTCCCCCCAGCAACACCTGTACCTCAGCGGTATACAGTGTTGTGGCGCCGCGCGTGAACCCTGCCAAACCTGCTGGCGAATGGAATCGGGTGGAGATTACGCTGAAAGACCGGAATCTGCGCGTGGTGTGGAACGGACAGCTGGTGCACGACATCCATCTGGATGACCCGGCGCTGAATGCCAATCTTCCGCGCACCCACCTTCTTTATCGCCGTCCCAACTCGGGCTACATCGGCTTGCAGAACCATCGCAGTCTGGTGGAGTTCCGCAATATCTTTATCCGCGAGCTTCAGTAGGCGCGCTGGATCAGCTCGTTCCACAGGGCGCGTTTGATCGCGTTGGACACCTGTTCTGCCAGCTCCGGCAGGCTTTTGCCGTGGAGGGCAGCATCCTCCGGCTCGACCGTGAAAATCGGGTTGCTGCGGGCAACCACCGTGCGCCTGTCGCTGGAGAGGCGAATATCGTACATCTGGATCCCGTCGTTCAGCAGGATGTCCAGGCGCTCCCGGAGCAGCTGGGCGCGCTGAGAGGAGGTCATTCCGTTCGAGTCGGCTGGTGCGAACACGGGCACGCTGTCCAGATACACCTCGGTGAGGTTGCGGTTATCCACCGACTTTTCTTTCAGCTCCACCGGCAGAATGCGTGCCACCGCTCGCCGGTTGACGGGGATGTTCAGCTTGCGGAACAGGTCCAGCATCGCCTGTGCACGCTGACGCGAGGGCGGGTGTGTGCGAAAGATGCCCAGTTGCCTTTCGGGACGGCGCGCCTCGTCACGAGCAAGACGCTCCATAAAGGTCAACATGCCCACGGGGTTGTAGCTGGTGCGCATCAGATAATGTATTGCCGCGTGGTCGGCGTCCATTTCCGCTTCCTGTGTGAAGCCGTTCAGTTTGGCAATCTGATACAGCTGCACGCCCATCATCACGTTTCCGAGGTCCCGGGCAGGCGCTCCCGTCAGCACCAGCACCAGCAGGGTCGGCAGGGTAACCCGGCGGTTAATCTTCTCGTTCTCCTGCCCCAGCCGCAGCAGGTGATGGTGCGCTGCGTGAGCGATTTCGTGAGCCAGCACTGCTGCCAGCTCGTGATCGGACTGCACGTAGTCCAGCAAGCCCTTGTTCACATAGATGAAACCGCCCGGCAACGAGAAGGCGTTGACATCTTTATCATCCACCACCTTGAAGGTGTACTGAAACTGCGACCGCTTGTTGATACCCCAGGTGATGGGTATTTCGGAAGCGTTGGCGACGGCGGCAATCTCCTGACCGATGCGGTTGACGCGCTCCACCAGCGCGGGGTCGGTGACCAGACGCAGGGTGCGCTCGATCTCCTGCGCCGCCTCCCGCCCCATGCGCACCTCGGGGTCCTCCTCGGGTTTGGACTGTGCGCAGACAATCCCAGCCTGTACAACCAGCAACAGGGTTGTCACGAGAGCATAGAGTATGGTGATTCGCTTTCGCGTTGTCATGAAAACCAACCTCAATGTGCTGTTCATTCCATTATAGCATACGGAGACTGTCCAGCTCCGCGTGCCTCCACCTAATCAGACGGCTTCGAACACGGTGTGGTTTCCGCGCACACCCCGAGCAAAAAACCGGTTCTTCCATCCCTGCTATGCTATAATAGGTCGTCCCGGTATCGCAGGGCATCTTCGTCTGAGGGCATAGCAAAGAATGGGTTTTACCGTGCGCTGTAACACTTGCCAGCCGATCCCGGTCCTGCAGGCGGCACTGCCCATACCCGAAGGGCTGTCCCTGCATGAGCTGTATGCGCGCCTGCCACTCGATCATCTGGGTACCGCATTGCTGGACAGCGCGGCGGAGCCATCACCCGGGGGCAGGTTCTGTCTGGCGCGCTACAGCATCATTGCGCAGGAACCGTTTGGCGTGCTGGAGGCGCACCCGAACGGCGTATGGTGGCGAACGGCAGAAGGAAGCGAATGGCTGACCGGCGACCCCCTGCAGTGGCTTCAGTGCTTTCTGAACCGTTACAGGCTACCTGCGCAACACGACGCGGTGCCGCTACCTGCCGGCGCGGTAGGCTTCCTGAACTACGGGCTGAAGGAGTTGCTGGAACCCTGTCCCAACCGCCTGCCAGCTGTCAACCGCCTGCCGATGTTCTGGTTTGCGTTTTACGACGCCATCGCCACCGTCGATCTATCCCGCAGCGAGGTGTTGCTTACCTCCAGCGGTTTGCCCGAAACAGACGCGAACCGACACCGCCGGGCGCAAGAGCGTCTGAGGCGGTTGCAGGCGCAATGGGAGAGGCTTCTGCACCAGCCCCCTGCGCACGCCCTTTCCACTTTCCGAGCAGGGGAGGTTCAGGCTATCTGGAGCCGACGAGAATACACGCGCGCTCTGCAGAAGGTGAAGGACTACATTGCCGACGGGCACGTCTATCAGGTGAATCTGGCGCAGCCTTTTCAGGCGCATTTCGAAGGCTCGCCATCCGCCCTGTTCCTTCGGGCGCGACAGATTAGCCCGGCGCCGTTCGAAGCGCTCCTGCGGACGGATGACTTCACCATCCTCAGCCTGTCGCCAGAGCGATTTCTGCATGTCTCCCCGTTAACCCGCCGGGTACACACCCGCCCGATCAAGGGCACGCGCCCACGCGGCGAGAACCCTTCGGAGGACCGTCGTCTCGCGGAGGAATTGAGGCACAGCATGAAGGATCGCGCGGAGCACATCATGATCGTGGACCTCGAGCGAAACGACATGGGACGAGTGGCGCAGACGGGCAGTGTGCGCGTGGCGGAGCTGATGGCGCTGGAGGGTTATGCACAGGTGTACCACCTGACCAGCACGGTGGAGGCGGTGCTGCTCCCCGAGGTGGATGTGGACCGGCTCATTCGCGCCACTTTCCCCGGCGGCAGTATCACCGGCGCCCCCAAGGTACGCGCTATGCAGATTATCGAGGAGCTGGAGCCGGTGGCGCGGGAAGTGTACACGGGGGCAGTCGGCTACATCGGCTTTCACGGCGGATTGGACCTGAATGTGGCTATCCGAACCGCCGTCCTGCGCGAGAACAAACTTACCTTTTTTGCCGGCGGTGGCATCGTTGCCGACTCGGACGCGGAGGCGGAGTACGAGGAGACTCTGGCGAAGGCGCGCGGCTGGTTCGAAACCGTTGCAGACGGAGGAACTCGCACCAATGCGGTGGGTGTGGAAAGACGGTCGACTGTACCCCGAAAATGAGGCGCTCGTGAGTGTGTGCGACGGCGCTGTGCTGCACGGAGCGTCGCTTTTCGAAACCCTGCGCTGTTACCGTGGTCAGCCCTTTCTCCTCGAACAGCACCTTCAGCGCCTTCAACGCTGGCTCGGACGGCTGCATCTGTTCGCACGGGCACGGGAAACGGTAGACCTCAGCCCCGACACCCTCCGAACCGCCATCGGCGAACTGCTGGAGGCGAACGGACTGCTTCTCAGCGACGCCCGTTTGCGCATCACCGTGACCGCCGGGGCAGACGCGCATCGTCCAAGTTGCTTTCTGCTTGCAGACGGCATCACACCGGAGCAAATCGCGCGGTGGGAGCAAGGAATTAGGGCAATCCTTCTGCCTGACCCCCGCGCCGCGTCAGGCGAATTGCCCAAGTGGGGCAGCTATGCCTGGCACATGGAGGCACAATGGCAGGCGCAGGCACGCGGAGCAGACGAGGCAATCTGGTTCAACCGCGACGGCTACCTGACCGAAGGGGCTGTCAGCAACCTGTTTGTGTTGCAAGGCAATCGTCTGCTCACTCCCCCGCTGGACGAGGGCATCCTCGCCGGGGTGACGCGGGCTGTGGTGCTCCAGCTCGCCGAGGAGCTGGGCGTCGAATGCCGGGAGGAGCGCATCCCCGTGTCCGCCCTTCAAGCGGCGGAAGCGGTTCTGTTGACCAACTCCGTGCGCGAAATAACACCCGTCATCCGTGTGGAGGACGAACTGCTTCCACAACACAGCACCATCAAACATCTGCAAGAGGCATACCGACGCGTCGTGCACCGGCAGATACAACGCTCTCAGTAGACCAGACCTCTATCATACGAACGCAACAGTCCTATCACTTTGCCGATGACACGAGTCTCTTCCGGGCGCACCTCGATGGGTTCATACGCTGGGTTGGCTGGCAGAAGCCTCACCTTGCCGTTGTCGTACTGGATGCGCTTGATGGTGGCTTCGTCGCCGATGAGCACTGCCACCAGCTCGCCGTTCTCGGCGGTACTCTGTGGTTTGATAATCACCAGGTCGCGGGGCAGGATATGTTCGCCCACCATCGAGTCCCCACGCACGCGCAGCAGGAACGCGCCTTCGATGTTGTGCACCATCTCGCGCGGCACGGGTACCAGCGCCTCGATGTTCTGCGAAGCCAGCACAGGCGTGCCCGCCGCGATCGTGCCGACCAGCGGTAGCATCGCCACGTCGGGGGAGCTCTCCAGATGCTGAACGAACTCGGGGTGCACGACGCGAATACTGCGGCTTTTGTGCTCGCGCTCGATGTAGCCCTTGCGCTGGAGGGCGTCCAGATGCACGGTCACTCCCCGCAGGCTGGATATGCCAAACTGGTTACCGATTTCGCGGATGGTAGGAGGATAGCCGTTTTCGCGCGTATAATGAAGGATAAAGCGGAGAATCATCTCCTGTTTGTGTGTCAGTCCTCGTGTCATGCTCCTCCCTCCTCCAAATACTATACAAAGTATATACTACAATTGGTCTACTTGTCAACAGCTGCGACGGAAGTATCACTGTGGCAAGCCCTTCAAACCGCTCTCCCAACCTCTCCCCGCGCCGGGGAGAGGCGCCGCCCCCCCTTCCCATGCGGAGAACTGGCAGTCAGGTCACCGGAGACAGCCGCTCCGCCAGCCAGAGGGGTCTGCTGTTCGTCGCTCCGCTCAGGCAACGACGAACTGCTTACAGCCCGTCGGTCTACTCCACCATCACGTACGGGTTCTCCAGAATGCGCTTCAGTTCGCGCAGAAACTCCGCAGCCACGGCGCCATCCAGCGCGCGGTGGTCCGCCGAAATGGTCACCTTCATGCGCGGTCGTACCACTATCGTGTCGTCGTCCAGCGCGACGGGCTGTTTTTGCACTGCTCCCACCGCCAGTATCGCCACGGCGGGCGGATTGATAATCGCAATGAACTCGTCCACGCCGTACATGCCCAGGTTGGAGACGCTGAAGGTAGCGCCGGTGTATTCCTCCGGGGTCAAACGTCCGGCGCGCGCTTTCTCCACCAGCTGGCGCGTCTCCGCGGCAATCTGCTTCAGGGTTTTGCGCTCGCAGTGGCGCAACACGGGCACAATCAAACCATCGGGCAGAGCCACCGCGATACCGATGTGTATCTCACCGCTCGGGTAGATGCGTTCGTTCTGGTAGAACACGTTCACGCGGGGGTAGCGCGCCAGCGCCAGCGCACACGCCTTGGTGACGAGGTCGTTGACCGAGAGTTTGGGGGTGTCTTCGGGCAGCGAAGCGTTCAGCTTCTCGCGCAGAGCCATTGCCTCGGTCATGTCGATATCCATCGTCACATAGAAGTGCGGCACGGTCTGTTTGGTGAGGGTCGTGCGCTCGGCGATGAGGCGGCGCATCCGGCTGAGCGGTTCGCCACCCGACAGGCTGGGCATTTCAGCTACCGCTACAGCGGGGCGTGTCGGCTCGACGATAGGTGGACGCGGAGCGGCTTGCTGGGACGCCAGGAACTGCTGCACGTCGCGCTCGACGATGCGCCCACCGGGTCCGGTGCCCTTCACCATCGCGAGATCGATGCCTGCTTCCTGCGCGATTCGGCGAGCAAGGGGTGACGCTTTCACTCGCTCCTGCACGGGAGGCTCTGTCCGCACCGCTTCAGCTTCGGGAGCACCTTCAGGCGCAGGAGCACTCTCGGCAGGGGCAGACGGTGCCTCTGCAGCACGAAAAATCTGCGGCTGTTCTCCCTGCGCCAGAATCTCTGCAATGACCGCACCCACCGGCACGGTATCGCCTTCCTTTGCCACGATGGTCGCCATCTTGCCCGCCACGTCCGCAGGCAGTTCCACGCTGGCTTTGTCGGTCTCTATTTCGGCAATAATGTCGCCCACTTCGACGGCGTCGCCTTCCTTCTTCAGCCAACGCAGGATGGTTCCTTCCGACATCCCGTCGCCCATCTTGGGCATGATTACCTGTGCCATCCGTCCTCCTCCTTAACCCAGTACACGCTTCACCGCGCGAATGATGTCGTCCTCGCTGGGGAACGCAGCACGTTCCAGATTGCGGGCGTAGGGTATGGGCACATCGGCGCTCGCCACACGCAGGATGGGTGCGTCCAGCTCGTCAAAAGCGAACTCCTGAATGCGCGCCACAATCTCCGCGCCAAATCCGACGTTGCGATGGTCTTCGTGCACGACCACCACCCGGTGCGTTTTGCTGACGGAGCGCAGGATGGTGTCCATGTCCAGTGGCTGGAGCGAACGCAGGTCGACGACTTCGCATTCGATGCCTTCCTGCGCCAGCTTCTCGGCGGCGTGCAGGGCAAGCAGGACCGGCTGAGAATATGCGACAATGGTCACATCCCGCCCTTCCCGCTTCACGTCCGCCACACCGAACGGGATGGCGTGGTCGCTATCGGGCACCTCGCCGCGCGTGGAGTACAGCTTGGCATGCTCCATAAATATCACGGGGTTATTGTCGCGGATGGCGGTCTTCAGCATCCCCTTCGCATCTGCTGGTGTGGCGGGCGTTGCCACCTTCAAGCCGGGAATGTGAGCGTACCACGACTCGAGGCTGTGCGAATGCTGTGCGGAGAGTTGCGCTCCACCGCCTGCCGGACCGCGAAACACCACCGGCACCGCAATCTGCCCGCCGAACATATACAGAATCTTGGCGGCGTGGTTCACAATCTGGTCGACAGCGATGAGGGCGAAGCTGAAGGTCATGAACTCCGCCACCGGTCTCAGTCCGATCATCGCCGCGCCGATTGCCATGCCAGCGATGCCCGACTCGGAGATGGGCGTGTCCACCACACGCATCTCGCCGAACCGCTGTAACAAGCCTTCGGTCACGCGGAAGGTTCCCTGATAGCGCCCGATTTCCTCGCCGAGAAGGAACACGCTGGGGTCGCGCTCCATCTCCTCGGTCAGCGCCTGACGTAATGCTTCCCGGTAGGTGATTACCGCCACTCTTCCACCTCCATATCGGTGTACACGTCGCGGTACAGCTCCTCCAGAGGCGGTTCCGGGCTGGCATCGGCGTAGGCGACAGCCTCCAGCGCCTTCTGTTTGGCTTCGGCGTCCCATGCCAGCAGGTCGTTCTCGGTAGCGAAGCCACTCTCGAGCAGCAGCCGCGCCGTGTTCACGATGGGGTCACGCTGTCGCCAGTACTCCACCTCCTCTTTGCTGCGATACAGCGCCTGATTGGTGGGGTTATCCGCGATGCCGTGACCTTCGAAACGGTACGTGACGACCTCCACGAAGAAGGGCTCGGGGGTGGTGCGTACGTGTTGGATAATCTCTTCCGCCTCGCGGAACACCTCGACCACATCCATGCCCTCGATCTGCCTGGTGGGCATACCGTACTGTTTCGCTCTTTGTGCGAGATTGGGCACGGCAGAGGCGAACTCCACCGGCGTTGCCATCGCGTATCGGTTGTTCTCACAGATGAAAACGACCGGCACCTTGTAGACCGCCGCCATGTTCAGCGCCTCGTGCACCGGACCGATGTTCATCGCACCGTCGCCGAAGAAGCACAGACACGCCTGGTCGGTGCCGCGGTAGCGGATGCCATAGCCTACTCCCAGTGCCAGCGGAACCATGCCGCCCACGATGCCGTAGCCGCCCAGAAAGCCGCGCTCCACATCCACCAGGTGCATCGAGCCACCCTTCCCCTTTGCCACGCCCGTGTAGCGCCCGAACAGTTCTGCCATCAATCGGCGGGGGTCAGAGCCTCGCGCGAGGGCGTGCCCGTGGTCGCGGTACGAGCAGATCATGTAGTCGTCATCGCGCATGTGGGCGACGAAGCCAGTCGCCACTGCCTCCTGCCCGATGTAGACATGCATATAGCCACCCATCTTACCCTGACGGTAGGCGGGGGAACATTGCTCTTCGAAGTGGCGAATCAGCAGCATGGTGCGGTAAAGTTCCACCAGACGCTGTGGGGTAAGCGATTCTGGCAGCGGTCTCTTTACAGGTACCTCAGCCTTCACTATTCATTCCTCCTCAATGTGCAGACGCCAGATGTGCGCCGGCGCCCATGCTGGCACGCAGGGAGGAAGTGCCCTCCCGATACATGCTATTGCGGCGTGCGCTGTGCCACGCTCGCCGCGTATGATATTGTGACACATCG
>CAKZNX010000151.1 GCA_937132045.1 uncultured bacterium | reverse complement strand
GGTTCACAGAGGACAACCGCGCAACCTCTATGAAACACCCTCACACTACCATCCAGAGACGCCAGCAAATGGCGGCAACGAGAGCCCCTCTCCCGAGAGGTGCGGAAGAGGGGCGGTAGCTTACGAGTTCTGGCGTGTCGCGTTGCGGATGTCGATCAGGCGTTTCATCACGTGATGCAGGTTGCCCTGCCACTCGCGGGTACCGAAGGCGTCGTGCAGGTCCATGTACAGCGCGAACAGCTCGCGGTACACCGCCTGCGCTTCCGAGGTCGGTTCGTAGGCTCGGTCTTTCAAGCCGCACATCGCCTGCTGCGCCTCCTCGAAGGTGGCATACCCGCCTGCCTCCTTGCCTGCCACCACCGCGCCTGCTATCGCCGCGCCCAGCGCACAGGTCTGCGATGAGCGAGAGATGCGGATGGTGCGTCCACTGACATCTGCCAGTATCTGCATCACCAGCGGGTTCTTCTCCGCGATGCCGCCACAGGCGATGACGTCTTTTATCGCCACGCCGTACTTCTCCAGCTGGTTCATAATCACCAGCGAACCGAAGCAGGTCGCCTCAATCAGCGCGCGGTATACCTCGTCAGGTGTGGTGTGCAGGGTCTGCCCAATCAGCAGACCGACCAACCGCTGGTCGCCCAGAATGGAGCGGTTGCCGTTGTTCCAGTCCAACGCTAGCAGACCCGATTGCCCGGGCTTCAGGTATTGCGCTTTGGCAGTCAGTGCCTCGTGGGAGCCCAAATCCGGTCCGCCCGCTTCGATATAGTTCACAAACCAGTTATAGATGTCGCCGAAAGCGCTCTGCCCCAGCTCGACGCCGAAGTAGCCGGGCAGGATGGAGCCGTCCACGATGCCAGTGGTGCCGGGGATATCCGCCAGCGCCTCCGTGTTGGGCACCACCATCATGTCGCAGCAGGACGTGCCCACGATTTTCACCAGCGTGCCCGGCTTGATACCAGCGCCCACTCCGCCCAGGTGCGCATCGAAAGCACCAACCGCTACCGGAATGCCCTCCGGCAAACCCAGTTTCTGCGCCCATTCGGCGGTCAGGTACCCTGCAGGGTGGTCGGAGGTATAGGCGACATCGTACAGGCGGTCGCGCAGCTCCGCCAGTTTGGGATTGAGAGCGGACAGAAACTCCTTGTCGGGCAATCCACCCCACAGCGGGTTGTACAGCGCTTTGTGACCTGCTGCACACACGCCACGCAGGATGCGCGACGGGTGGTCGTTGCCGGTGAGCACGGCGGGTATCCAGTCGGCGCACTCCACCCAGGTGTAGGCAGCTCCGAACACCTCCGGGTCGGTGTGGAGGCAGTGCCAGATTTTCGCCCAGAACCACTCGGACGAGTACGAGTTGCCGCACTTGGCGAGATACTGCGGGCGCATGCGGGCAGCGGTTTCGGTGATGGTCTCCGCCTCCCGGGTGGAGGTATGGTCCTTCCACAGCCATGCCATCGCGTTGAGGTTGTCGCGAAACCGCTCGTGGAAAGCCAGTGGGACGCCGTTCTCGTCGACGGGCAGGGGCGTGCTGCCTGTGGTATCCACGCCGATGCCGATGATACGCTCCGGTGCGAAGTCGGGGTCGTTCTGACGGGCATCTTCCAGTGCCTTGCGCACCGACACCTGCGCGCCCTCCAGATAGTCGACAGGATGCTGACGCGCGAGGTTGGGGTCGGAGCTGTCCAGAAGGATGCCGGCGTCGCCGTGGGGATATTCGAACACGTAGGTGCCGGATTCGTAGCCGTCGTGAACCCTCACCACGAGGGTGCGCACGGAATTGGTGCCGTAGTCCAGTCCGATAACGTATTTCGGTTGCATCGTTCGCCCCTCCTGACGGTCGTCGCGTGTCACACAAGGCTTCGACGACCCTCGGCGGCTTTCCTTCGGGCAGTGAAGCGGGATGCGTGTGCAGGAGGCGTACAGCCGTGTCACCTACCACCGGATGGTGGCGTTGCCTTCACCGAACTGCAAAGCAAGGCTGACCCTGCTGTTCGCCGGGATGTTCGGAGAGCTGGTCTCGGCGGCGAAAGTGATAGTGCCCGTGACAGTGTTCACTCCGCCAGAGATGAGTATTGTGATAAGCGCCGAGCCGTCGAAACG
>CAKZNX010000150.1 GCA_937132045.1 uncultured bacterium | reverse complement strand
GGTTCCTCGCCGTGCAGGTTAGCCACGACGTGCCACCATGCCTGTGTCAGGTGGTATGCCGCCTTCCAGTCACTGCCTTTGCGGGTGTGTTGGGGCTTGCCGGTTTCGTCCAGCGTCTCGAAGTAGTCGCCATACTCGGCGTCGTGGAAGCGAGTAAGTACGGTTTGGCACACCTCCTCCAGTCGCTGGCGGTACAGTGTAGCACCGGTGAGCCGCCACCAGAGAGATAGCGCGCCCAACGCCTCGCCCTGCGTCCAGTAGATCAGGCGCCGGTCGACAGGGGACCCTTGAGGAGTGACCGTCTGGATGAAGGCAGAACGCTCTTCATCCCAGCCATGCTGGAGGCAGAACTGCAGAAGTGAATCCGCGGTCGGGGTGAACTGCTCCGAGTGCAGCTGCAAGCCAGCCACACGAAGGAACCATGCACACTCCAGATTGTGCCCGATGCTGACGTCGCCTCCGGTGGCTTCGATATTCTCCTGCCAGTCGCTCAGGAACCACTCGCGGGCGCACCTGCCGTCGGGCGACAGGGCGCGGGTAGACACCCTTTGCGCCAGCTCCATCAGGTGATCGCGTGCGAAGGGTGAACCGCTGAACGCCGCCACCGCCGAAGCAGCCTCCATGCTGTGCAACTGGGTGTCTAGCCTCTTGGTGTTGTCCAGCGGGAACAAACAGCGGGTCAGGGACTGCACATAGCCGCCTCGGTCGGCGTCCCACAAGTGTTCGCGCATCCAGTGCAGGGCGTCCTCTGCGTCGTGCAGGAGTGCGTCATCCTTCAGGGCACGCCCGGCGTAGGCGAGGGCATACACCCCGAAGGCGTGTCCGTATGCCATCTTGCTACCGTTGGTCAGCTCGCCGTCGCGCGCGACGGTCCAGAACCAGCCTCCGCATTTGGGGTCGTGCATCTTATCCTGCAGGAAGCGCACGCCGTGTTCCACGAGCTCCGCCCAGAAAGGGTTGCCGCTCCACAGGCAGGCGACGGCGAAGGCGTAGGTCATTCGCGCCTGCATCACCAGAAACTTTTGACCTTCACCGTAGCGGCTGCC
>CAKZNX010000149.1 GCA_937132045.1 uncultured bacterium | reverse complement strand
TCGGTAGATGGGCTGCAGAGCGTTTGCTAAGCCGTTTGTCCGGGGAGGTGATGGAACCTGAGGTCATCCGCGTACCAGCCCGGTTCTTTCCTGCGAGCAACGTCGCTGAGATGGTGACAGAAAGACCGATATTACCTTGAGGAGGTGCCCTTACAATGCGTCACACCAAGGCTTTTACGCTAATCGAGCTGCTTGTAGTTATCGCGATTATCGCGATACTTGCAGCTATCCTTTTCCCCGTGTTCGCCAAAGCCCGCGAAAACGCCCGCCGGGCATCCTGTGTTTCCAACATGAAACAGACATTACTGGCGCTCGCCATGTACCAACAGGACTACGATGCCTGGCCCCAGTGTATGGACTACGCTCCGGACCCGAATGACGCCAAGAACTACTGGTGGTGGCAACAGGTCATACAGCCGTACATCAAGAACCTAGACGTTCCACATTGTGCCAACAGACCGCGCCGTAACGACCCGGTATACACCGCTCCGAATCGGTGGGGTATGCCCGACACCCTGAACGCACACGGAGGTTCTTACGGCGCCAACACTAACCTGCTGGTGATAGACGGCTACTTCCGCCTGTTTGGCATCGCTCAGCCACCAAAGTCCGACGCGAACGTGCGCAACCCTGCCAATACCCTGATCCTCTTCGATGGGGCGTGGATTAACTGGTGGGCACCGGGCGGTATCCCGGTAGCCGATCCGGACAACCCCCAGACGTGGGCACATTCCCACTACATTCCCAGTTTACTGAATGCCCATGCCGCGGCAGGAACCATATGGCGAGCACTTGTGCCAAATGAACCAGGCCCCGGTGCCGATGGAACCTGGCCCCTGCACGCCGCCGTTCTGGCAACACGACACATAGGAACTGGCGTCGTTGGGTTTGTAGACGGTCACGCTAAAGCCTTGAGGCGAACACAGGTCATGGGTCCCTTCAGCTCCGACCTGGAGGTCATGAAGGACACCAACGACATGTGGGCAGCCTATCTGGCACCGCTGTGGGCGACGCCGTGACAGTTCTCGGCGTCCCTGCCGCTCTAGTGAAGAGAGCGGCAGGACACCGTATCATGATGGAGGTTCGTGCTATGCACAGACAGGTCTCACCGCGAGTAACCTTAATCATCCTGCTTGCGTTATTCGTCGTAGTAGCAGCGCTGTACTACACCAAACTGTTCCGCTACCCCTCTGGTGACGTAGACTTTTCTAAGTTGGATCCACGCGACCCCTATGGAATGATGGTGTTCAAATCATACGACGAATACTATCGCCAGCATCCTAAGAAGCGGCCACGCAACTGGCCTCCAGACAAGTTTCGCCCTGAGAATATCGTGCGCTTGCAGGAGGAAAGCCGGCGGCAGGCGGAGGAGCACCAGAAGAAGCTTTCGGAGGTGACCGAGCAATATCTGGAGCAGCGGGGTCGCGGTAGTCGCTGAGAAAAAGGAGCAATACCAGACTATGGCGCTGTACCACTACTATCCCCGTTTTCCGCGCCCGAAAATCCTTCTCAGCGTGCGAGCCGTTCCTACCAGGGAGATGGCGGTAGTGCTCCAAACGCTGGCGGGGTTGGTGGCGCGGCAGGCTCTACATGCACGGATTGAAGAAATGGTCTGGGTTCCGCCTCCCCAGCCCGCGTATGGGCGCTGGCTGCGGATGATGCTTGAACACACCAGAGCGTCTCTGCAGGCGGACCATGACATATGGGAACTGGTGGAGCGCTATCGCGAGCGCAACACGGTGAAGGGCTATGTACTGTACAGCCTGGAACGCTCCACGCGACGCGTGGGCGAAGTCAGCCCGGATATGGATATCTCCCTGAATGTTGCTACATCGCTGTGCTCGGTACTGGAAGCGGTAGCAGTTGATGAAAGCTTGAAATCGGAAGCAGAAGCGCACGGGCTACGCCTGCTCGAGGACGCACGCACACTAAGTGAGGAAGAATGCTACGCCAGACATGGCGACCACTTCAGCCAGCGAGTGATGGCGATTCAGGACCCCAAAATCATCGAGACGCGAGCTGAAATGGTCGCAATGGAAGCATTCGTCGCCTCACGACCAAACGCACTTTACGAACGCGTCCTGCAGCACCTCCAGCCTGACTCGCCAGTTATAGGTTGGGGTACCGGCGACGAGAGCGAGTTCACCTTGCCTTCCACTGAGTGGGGCCACTTTCAGACCGCCACCACCTACTGCTTTAACTTGCCCGTTTTGTCCAGCGCATATGCTGGACACAGCCTCCCGGTGGACAGACTTCGTCTATCCCGAGAGCCATCAATCTGGCAGGTGGACTGGCGCGATGATGTGAACTACGTTGCGTTCCTCATGAGCGACGGCGACAACGTAAGCTGGATGCTGAGCAACTTCATTGAGGACGCCCAGCGCTCGTGGTGGAGCAACCCGGCGCGCGGTGCGTTTCCGATGGGCTGGACGTTTCCCTACACCGACCTGGTCCAGCTGTGCCCCTACGCGCTCCAATACCTGCTGCGAACTACTACCCAAAACGATGACCTCATACTGATGGGTGGCGGCTATTACTACCCGGACCACTTCGGTCGCAAGCGCGGCAATCCGTCTGCCCTGCTCAAAACCCATGCTCAGCGGATTGCAGAATACATGCGGATCGGCGCATTGCGGACAATCGCCGTCAACACCCAGCGATGGGACTCGCGTGATGCATTGCGCGCCTATCGCATCTTCGCCCACACCCTGCCTGACCTGCTGGGCATCTTCGCCCTGCAGTATTACCCCTACCCTGCTGGAAGAGGCAAGGTGCTGTGGGTGGATAGTGCGCGTGGTGATCCCATACCGGTGGTGTCCGCCCGCTACGCCATATGGAATAACGCCCGCCGCGACAATGAGGGCACGCCCAGCATGGTAGCGCGCTGGCTCAACGATCTGCCTACGCAACGGCAGGAGACCCGCTTCAGCTGGGTTTCCGTGCATTGCTGGTCGTGGTTCCGCAAGCGTGCTAGCGACGAACCTCCTGAGGCGGAGGATATCGAACAGAGTGAACCTCTTAGGCACGAGCGAGGGCTGTCGCCCGTTCAGTGGTGTGTGCATCAGCTCCAGCCCCACATTCAGACGGTCACGCCCACGCAACTGCTTTGGCTGATGCACCTGCACCACCACCCTGCGCATATCTTGCGGAAGGAGCTGGGTCAACTAGCAGAACGGTGCCGCTCACTGAACACGCGCAATGCACGCCTTGCGAATGAGCTGAGCAGGCAACTTCAAAGCGCACGTCGAAGATTGCAGGACGGTGATTACCGAACCGCCTTCAATTTAGGCAGGGCGGTGTACCAGAAGCTAAGCCAAACGAGTAGCCGATAGTAAAGCAGATACGTATGGAGCATCCCACAGCAGCAGAGCAGGTGCCAGCGTACACATCCACCGATTCCACAGACCGGCGCGCAGGGTTCCAGCAATCGGGGGTGATACGGGCACGGGCGCTCGTGCTGGGGATAC
>CAKZNX010000148.1 GCA_937132045.1 uncultured bacterium | reverse complement strand
GGTCTGGCTCGGTGGGTTGGGCAGGAGGGGGAGCTTGGGGCATCTGTTCCAGCTCGCCGGCGTCCGCCCACACGAACTGGCACAGATCGCACACCTCCAGGAGCGCTGGCACACCGACGCCCGTTGACGCCTGTCGCATCGGCTTCTGGCACGACGGACAGCGCAGGTTCGAGCGCATTCCTCCCTGAGTGGCGGTCACCCATAGCGCACGCACAGCAGGCGCCTCAACCGCCTTGCGCAACACCGACAGAGCCACCGCACGTCCACCACAGCGCGTGCACTGCCACACCAACCCGGCATAGGATTGATAACGATGCAAGGGCTCCTGACAGCGAGGGCAAATCATGACGTCATACTCTCCTGATGCTTGGTTTCACCGCTGCGCAGGCTCTCCCTGCCGCTATGGAAGACCAGTGCGCTCGCACAGGAGTTTCGCCGCTGGGAGTGGAAGTATTTTGCTGAGAGGAGAGCAGACAGTGCCAACGATTCGCTGGTCGCCTCTATTTGAACCGGGGTGCGGTGGATGGTTGACCTCTACCGCGGTCAGCCCCCACCATCCGAAACATGTCCTGCTGGGCGGAGACATGCTCGGCATTGGCGTTAGCACTGACGGCGGTGACAGCTGGCAATCCACCTCTGGGCTGCCGAGCTGGGAGATAGCCGATTTCACCTTTCACCCCACTAACCCGCGTGTGGTGTGGGTCGGCACGATGAGCGGTCCCTGCTTGAGCACCGACGGTGGGCGCACCTGGAGACTGATGCGCACCGGTTTCCCCCCTGTCAGCGACTGGCACTATTCTGCACCGGTGCAGAAAGTGCTGATTGACCCGCGTGACCCAGACCACTTGCTGGCTTTCGGAGGCTCGCATCGCCAGTGGTATTCACCGGGTCAGCCCCTGTGGGGAGCGGTGTGGGAGAGTCGCGACGGGGGACGCAACTGGCGCCGCCTGAGCACGGTCGCGCCGCAGGACCCGGCACAGCCCAACTCGCCTGGCGGCAACATCGTGGCAGTGGAGTCCGCTGGACGGTCGCCTGGTGTGCTCTACGTTGCGGTGGTTGGGGCAGGGGTGTTTCGAAGCTCAGACGGCGGACACACCTGGCAAGCCTGCAACAAAGGTCTGCCTCATCTACAGGTCATGGATCTGGCTGTGCATCCGCGCATGCCCCGCACGCTCTGGGTAGCTCTTAGTAACCACCAGCCCGGACAAGGGCAAAGAGTGGTGCCGGGTGGGGTGTACAAAAGCACCGACGCCGGGGAGAGCTGGGTTCCGTGTTCCGAGGGGTTGAGCACCCATAGCAGCAACGACCCCAACCTCACCGCGCGATACGAGGCTATCGCCGTCGCCCCGCGTGACCCAGAACGCCTGTTCACCGCGGACACCTCCTGGGATGGAAGTGCGCTGTACGGGAGCTCCGATGGCGGACGCAGCTGGCGGATACTGGCGCGTCGGCAGGATGTGGAAGCGGCATACCCCGCCGGATTGGGAGCCACGGTCATCGAGTTCAGCCCGCATGATGCTAGCACCGCTTTTGTTGCGGGCAGTGAGTATGTGTTGCGCACACGCGACGGCGGGCGGACGTGGACGGATGTGACAGCAGTCCGCACCCCAACCGGTCGCTGGAGGGGACGGGGCTACTCCGGTTTGTGTTGTGTGAACTTCCGCTTCAACCCACGCAATCGGTATCACGCTGTCTTGCTGGCGATGGACCACGGCAACTTCTGGCAGAGCCAAGACGGCTTGAGGAGCTGGACGTGGGGCGGTGCTGGGATGCCAAACTGGGGTGGTGGCAACGACGTGGCTTTTGGCGACAGCGACGGACAGGTGATGTTTGTCACTTTGGGACAGTCGGGTGTGTTCGAGGGAATCGCGCGAACACTGGACGGAGGCAAGCACTGGACGATACTGGCGGGTTCGGCACACGGGTTACCAGAGCGCTATTCCCGGGCGCAGCCGCAGGGGATTCATGCAGCGTCGCAACAGGAAGTGTGGGCAGTGGTTGGCGGTCAGCTATACTATACGGAGGATGGCGGCGAACACTGGAGGATTATCCACGAGGGCGGGGAACTGAGATGGATTACCGCAGTGCCTTCCAAGCCACGCTGGTTCTACGTGTGCGGCGAGAAAGGCATTCTGGTCACGAAGGATGGGAATGTGTTTCGCCCGATTGAAGGTGCGCCCACCCCGTGCACCTGGGTGGAGGTGGACCCGATGAATCCGGAACGGCTCTACGCAACGTCGTGGCGAAGTCCTGAGCATGGTGGGCTGTGGCGTTACGACACGGAACGGTGGACACGCCTCCGCGACGACCGCTTCATTGCACGCGTTGCCGTATGCCCGAACAATCCCGACTGGCTGGCGGTACCCACTAACGACCACCCTTACCACGATATCTGCTTCGCCACCGGCGTCTGGATATCGGCTGATGGGGGACGCACCTGGCACCAGCAGAACGATGGGCTGGCATGTTTGCGCGGCGAGGTAATCGCCTTCAATCCGCATGATCCCAGACAGGTGGTGTTTGGTTCACTGGGGCGCGGCTACTTCGTTGGGCGGTGGCGCACCTAGAATCCGGCCGCAATCAGGTCGATCTGCCAGCGTCGCGTGAGGCTGGACCAGGTCAGCAGCAGCTCGCGGATGCCGAGTCGATAGC
Source organism: uncultured bacterium (assembly GCA_937132045.1). Taxonomy (GTDB): domain Bacteria; phylum Armatimonadota; class HRBIN16; order HRBIN16; family HRBIN16; genus HRBIN16. Next base: position 2,011 of record CAKZNX010000148.1, on the reverse strand, counting down.
CGATGGACAGCTCCAGGTCGTTGTATCGACTTCCCTCGAAGCGGTTGTAGCTGAGGTTCGCGCCCACCCGCCACAGCGGGCTTAGCCGGTAGGATGCATCGGCGAACAGGGTCAGCGAGTCGTGGTCCAGAATGCGCGTGCCCACCACCGACAGGTTCAATCTCTGCCCTGACGACCAGGCGAGCATCCCGCTCAGCCGGTGCCTGCCGTATCCCGCCGCCCGCACGAGCCGGTCCTGAGCGTAGTCGTACGTCAGACTGATGAGGCCGTCGTCCCACAGGGAGCGACTGGCGGACACGGTGGCAAGCAGGCTCGAGCCGGTGGTCCGGCTGTTACCCCACAGGTAGCTCGCCATCACAGAAGGATTCACGGTGAATCCTGCCAGACGAAGCGGCGTGCTGTAAAGACGCGAACGCAACCCTGCGCCTTCGGTGCGCACCCGCTTATCGGCGAACTCGCTGACGCGGCTGCTAAAGGTGGTGGCGACGGTCATCTTCAGTGTATCACCCAGCCGCATCGCACTGCTCTCCACATACAGGTCGCTGCGCAGGTCGCGGAAGCGTGTGCCCGACAGGCTCTGCCCGCCCGACACGTTCAGCCCCACACGTCCCCCGCCGAATCCATACGAAAGACCACTGCTCAAATAGAGACTGCGATGGGCTGGCATGTCCACATAGAGGTTCGTACTGGCATTCTGGCTCAGCCAGTGTGCATGGCTCCAGCGCAGTCCCCAGTCGCCGCGCGCGAGGCTGGTAAGGGCAAACGCGCCTTCCATCACGCCGGGGCGGCTGTACGCGTGTTCAAGATCGAGCGACCAGCCGGGACGCACCGCGTACACCGCTCGCCCTACCCTCTGCGCGTGTCGCAGACGCAGTGCACCCACCGAACCCGGCGACACCGCATAGTAGAAAGGCAGGTCCAGTGTCAAGCCGCCGGAGTTGACCCCCACGATTTGCTGACCGAGCGCCTCGCCGGTGCGGAAGGACAGGTCGTACATCGGCACGGTCAGCAGCTTCTGACCGGCAACGTACATCTTCGCGTGGCGAAACTGGATGCGCTCGCCAGGCAACAGCACCGCACTATCGGCAACAAACAGCAGTTCGCTGGCGGAGAGGTCGGTGTAGTTGTAGATATCGGGACGGCTGATGAGCGCAGGCTCCTGCTCCCAGAGAGGTCCCTTGAAAACCACCTCAATCACCTGCTCCTCGGTTACAACCAGCGCCTGTCCCTCATCGCGGCGGGGCGAGTAACGCAGTTTCTCAGCCACGAGCGTCCGTTTGCCTCGTGTTAGAACAGCTCCCTCTGCCAGCAGCAGGTCGCCCTCCAGATGATACTGGTAACTGCGTGCCTGTAGCCGCACGCTGCCCACCACCAGCTCCGCCTTTCCCTCGGAGGAGACCGCCTCCACGCACCGCCAGTCTGCGCTGTAAGCCAGATATTGTGGCGAAGTGAACAGATACGTGTTCACGCGCCGGCGCAGCATATCGGGGTCGTCGGTGAAGGTCACGCGCACCTCCTCGAATGCCGAGGCACCCGGTACAGCAGCGGTCACATTCGCGATGCCTGGCAGGGTAGCGCTGGTGAGCTGGGTGCGTGCAATACCTGCGCTGGTGCCGACCACCGTGTCGCGCAAAATGCCCATGGACGCGCTGAACTGCACCTGAGTGCCATCCGGCACCAGATTGCCGCGGTCGTCTCGCACTTCTGCACTGATGAGAGCGATAGACTTGCCGTCCGAGAGAAGAACCGAGGGGGAAGCGGTCAGTTTAATGCTATAAAGCGGCGCTGCCGCAAACGCAACGCCGCTCAGAACACTCAGAACCAGTAACAGGGCACCCGTGCGCCACTTCACGCACCATCGCCTCCGTGTACTATGGGGGCGGGGGTGGCACGTCGAGACCGGCAGCGCCGCCGCGCGTCCCGGATGCCAGCGCTGCGATCAGTCCCAGCCCCAGCACGATCCAGCCGACGTTGGAGCCTCGCTTGACGGAGGGCTTCTTAGCAGGGGTCG
>CAKZNX010000147.1 GCA_937132045.1 uncultured bacterium | reverse complement strand
TCCGTGCCCAGAATGGCGCTGAGCTCGTCGATCAGCGCCTTCAGGTCGCCGATGAACTCCACCAGCCCCTCCGGCACCAGCGCGATGCCGTAGTTCTTGCCCTGCTGGGCGCGCTTCACCACCACGTCGGTGATGTAATCCACGATCTCCTCCAGCGTGGTGCCCTTCGCCTGCACCTCCTCCGAGATGAGCGCGATGTTGGGGTGCGTTTGCAGGGCACACTCCAGCGTGACATGGCTCGCCGCACGACCCATCAGGCGAATGAAATGCCAGTATTTTACCGCGGAGGTCGCATCACGAGCGATGTTGCCGATGAGCTCGGCGTACACCTTGCTGGCGGTGTCGAACCCGAAAGAGGCTTCGATGAGACCGCCTTTCATGTCGCCGTCGATGGTCTTGGGCACACCGATGATACAGGTGGATGCCCCGACCGACCGCAGGTATTCGGCGAGCACGGCGGCGTTGGTGTTCGAGTCGTCCCCGCCGATAATCACCAGCCCGTCCAGCCCCATCTCCTCGAAGTTCTTGCGACAAGCCTCCAGCTCTTCAGGCTTCTCGATCTTGTCGCGTCCGGTCATTATCATATTGAAACCGCCTGTGTTGCGGTACTGGTCGATGGTCTCGGCGGTCAGCTCCACATATTTGCCCTTGATGACGCCGCCCGGACCTTTCAGGAAGCCGTACACCTTGCTGTCCGGATTGGCAGACTTCACGGCGTCGAACACACCCGCGATGACGTTGTGCCCGCCGGGCGCCGGTCCTCCCGACAGCACCACGCCCACCTTCAGCGCTCTGGTGCTGAGGTCACCCGTTCCTTCCACCAGCGTGGCGATGGGTTGTCCGTAGGTGTGCGGGAACTGCTTGCGAATCTCCTCTTTGTCGGTGGCAGGCTCGGTCGGCTCGCCCAGTCGCACCGTGATGTTGCCCGTCCTCAGTGCCGGAGGCAGTTTCGGCTGATAGGATGCTCGTGCTTGCTGAAGCGGAGATTTGCTTTCTGTCATCTTTGTCGCCTCTCTTTTCACGCGTTTGCTCGAGTATATGTTACAACACAACCAGCCAAATTGCTACCGGCGCTAGAGTACGTCTCCCACCTCGCCGAGCATCTGCTCCCTCAGCAGGGGAATAGGCGGAAACCCGGCGCGCAGGTATTCGTCATGGAACCGGCGCAGGCTGAACTGCGCACCCTGCTTGCGTTTCAGGTCTTCGCGCAGCTTCAGCAGAAGCAGTTTGCCCAGCGTGTAGTTGCAATACATCGGGTCAACGGTGCCGCGCTTCGCCTCGCGTTCAGCGTTGATGGGTTCCATATGCGCCTGCCGGATGAAGACCTCTTTTGCCTCTTCCACGCTCATGCCCTGGGTGTGCATCCCAAACCCCGCCACGTATCGGCATGCCCTGAGAAGCGCCTCGTGCAGTTGCGCCAGCCGGTAGCGAGGGTCGTCCGCGCCGTAGCCCAGCTCCATGAACAGCTCTTCACAATAGTGCGCCCAGCCCTCGGCATTGGAATACGAGCCGGACATCTTGCGCAGGCGCGTGGGGGCGTGCTTCAGCCAGAGGAACTGCACGTAGTGCCCCGGATACGCCTCGTGGATGCTGATGGCGGTGAGGTTGTAGCGATTGAACGCGCGCAGGTGACCCTCGATATCCTCCGGTGACCAGTCGGGTGACGGCAGGGTGACGTTGTAGAACGCTTCCGTTGCCACCTCCTCAAACGGGCCCGGCGTGTCCATGCTGGCGAAAGTGAGCTCGCGCATAAACTCCGGCGTCTCCTCCACCTGACAGCGCACGTCGGAGGGGATGGTCACCACATCGCGGTCGATGCAGAACTGTCTCAGCTCCTCGAGCATCTGCTGGGTGAACGAGATGAGCTCTCCCGCGCTGGGGTGGTCCTGAGCAATCTGCTCGAACACCTCACGCGGCTGGCGATGAGCGTCGATGCGGCTGGCGGTGGCGCTGAACTCCTGCTGCAATCGCTCAAGCTCTGTCCTGCCGATTTCCATCAGCCTGTCCAGCGGCATATCCACGCCCTCCCCGTACTTCAGGCGCAGACTGTATAGCCTCTCGCCGATGGCAAAGGGGTGTTCCGCACGGGGAAGCACTTCGTCTTCCAGCCACTGCGCGTAGGCGTGATAGGTCTGGATGACTTCACGGTTTACCGCCTCAAACTCGTTCCACAGAGAGGTATCGGTGACCTGGCGAAAGGCGGCGGGCAGAGAGCGTTCGAAGAAGCCTACGGTGGCGCGCACCTGCTGGATCGCGATTTCGGTAGGCAGGCGTGCGGGTTCGGTCAGCTGCCGTCGGGCGTGCGCAAACATCGTGGGAGCCTGTTTCAGCCGTGCGATGACCGCCTTCAGCCGTTCCTCTGGCGGAGCAAATGCTCGCTTTGCCAGAGTGAAAATTCCACCGACCACGAAGCTATTCGGCGTGTCGGGGTCGTGCGTCCAGCTGCGCCATGCCTCGAGGTCGATGAGCCGATGGCGAATGTCGCCCTCAGCCAGGGCGTAGTCCAGTGCGCGTTCGGGGGAAAGCTGGTGGCGCGGAATGGACTCTATCTCGCGCAGCAGGGAGTAGAGTGCCCGTATCTCCGCATCGCGGGCAGGCTCGGAATAGTCATACACCTGGTGGTCGTAGTCGTGCACGCCCAGATAGGTTGCCATTTCCGGGATGCGCTCGAGAGTCATCTTCGCCAGACGGTCTGCCAGCGCGTCCCAGCGTTCGTTCCATCCGTTCTGCATGGTGCTTACTCCTTCTGTCTTCGCTCTGGTCGCACCGATTATATCACATTCGTCAATGGCGCCCGGAGCTAAGGTCTGCAGGGATGCCATGTAAGCTGGTTGAGATGCCCTGAGCTGTGGTATAATTAAGGTGTTTCTGATGGATAATATGTTTCATTCGCCCAGAAGTTCCAATCAGAATGCCCGTTGTATCACACCCCTAACCGGTTCGCTGGTTAGGCAGCGGAGCCATCTCTCTGGAGATGGCTCCAGCTTTACATAGTGGGCTAGACATCCGGTGAAAACCAGCGTTTACGTGGATGGGTTCAACCTGTACTATCGTGTGAAGAACACCCCGTATCGCTGGCTCAATGTGATGCGGCTCTGTCAAGTCATTCTTCCCGATAACCACATTCACAGGGTGCGGTACTTCACAGCGCGCGTCAGCGCAACGCCCGACGACCCTGCTTTGCCCGAACGCCAGCAGATTTACCTGCGCGCTCTCAGGACTATACCTAGCCTGACGATACACTATGGACAGTTCCTCAGACATCAAATTCGTATGCCCCTCGTCACCCCACTTGCTGATGGTACCCGAACCGTCGCCGTTTGGAAAACGGAAGAAAAGGGTTCGGATGTCAACCTGGCGTGCTATTTGTTGCTGGACGCTTTCAACCAAGAATATGAGGCAGCCGTCGTCATCACTAACGATTCGGACCTTGCCGAGCCCATACGGATAGTCAGGCGACATTTCGGATTCAAAGTGGTTGTGCTTCATCCCGTCAAGCCACGTGCACAAAATAGTAAGCCAACCGTTAGTATCGAACTGAAAAAAGCTGCCTCAAAGTCCCTCATCATCGATGACTCTCATCTTAAGAACAGTCAGTTTCCACCTTTGCTACACGACGAACATGGGACTATAAGCAAACCTGTCTCATGGTAGGCTTCTACAGTCATCTCGTAGCCGTGTGCGTTGCATCCCTGACCCTCCCGATGCATCCGAAACGGCGTTCGAGGTATCTATCGTATAGGAAACGAGAAATCGTGAGAGGTGATGCGAATGCGTGGTATCGTCTGGATGGTGGCTCTGGTAGTGTTGTGGGCGTCGCCTGTGCGGGCGCAGTTTGCGCCGCCAAAGGACGCGCTGAGCGTACAGGCAGGGGCGTCGGTGAAGACCATTGTGCCGGGAAAGCCTTTCGAAATACTGGTGACGCTGAACATCAAGCATCCCTATCACGTGAACGCGAATCCCGCCAGCGAGAAGTTCCTCATCCCTACCACTGTGACTGTGGAGCCGGTCGCTGGCATCACCTTCGCACAGCCGCAGTATCCGGCGGGTCTTCAGCGCGAGTTTGCTTTTACCAGCGGAAAGAAGATCGCCGTGTATGAAGGTAAGACGGTCATCCGCGTTCGGGCAACGCCTGCTGGCAACCTGAAGGCAGGCACTGTCACCATTCGCGGCAAGGTGAACTATCAGGCGTGTGACGATAAATCCTGCTATCCGCCGGGCGATCTGCCCTTCACGCTGAAGCTGCCAGTGGGCAAATCCTCCGCTAGCGCGGAGGCTGAGGAATCTGCAGCGGTCGGTCAGGTTGCTGACTCCACCGGCTCTGCAGATGCTCCGCCTTCTGCTGGAATGTTCTCCACGACGCCGGGCGGAGCGTACCTTCAACGCCTGCAGAACCTGCTGAACGAGGGACGCTTTGGCGTGGCTTTGCCGATTATTCTTCTGCTGGGGCTTCTGCTGAACCTCACGCCCTGCGTCTATCCGCTCATTCCGATCACCATCTCGTTCTTCAGCCGTCAGACGTCGGGCAGTGCGGCGCGCACCTTCGGGCTGGCGCTGGTGTACGTGCTGGGCATGGCGCTGATGTATGCCTCGCTGGGCACGGCAGCGGCGGCTCTGGGCAAGACCTTCGGCTTTCAGCTGCAGAACCCGTGGGTGCTGGGTGGTTTCGCGGTGATTCTGGTGGCGCTGGCGCTGAGCATGTTCGGTGTGTATCAACTGCAGTTGCCTGCCTCCCTTCGCAACAAGGCGCGTCTGCGGGAGGGCTGGCTGGGTGCGCTGGTCATGGGTTTGCTGGTGGGCGTCGCGGCAGCGCCATGTGTGGGACCTGTGGTGGTGGCGCTGGCGGCAGTGGTCTCGGGCACAGGCAATGTGCCGCTTGGCTTTTTGCTGTTCCTCACCCTCGGCTTGGGACTGGGCTTGCCCTACATTGTGCTGGCGATGTCTTCGGGGGCGATTCGCCGACTGCCTCGCAGCGGCGAGTGGATGGTGGCGGTGGAGCACCTGTTCGGCTTCGCACTGATTGGCGTGGCGATATTCTTCCTCAGCCCTCTTCTACCCGCTGTGCTGTACCGCTGGCTGATGTTCGCCTTCCTTGCGGGGGTAGGCATCTACCTGGTGGGCTTTGACAAGCTGGCGAAGAGCGTGCGCGGTTTCTTCTGGTTCAAACGGCTGCTGGGCGTGGCGCTGGTGGCATGGGCGGTGATGATTGCGCTACCTCCCAGACAGGCGTCGGGAGGGCACATCGCGTGGCAGACCTACAGTGAGGAGCGACTTCAGCAGGCGGTGGCTGAAGGCAAACCGGTCGTCATCGACTTCTACGCAGACTGGTGTCTGCCGTGCAAAGAGCTGGAGGCGAACACCTTCTCCGACCCGCGTGTGGCACAGGCGTTTGAAGGGGTGGTGGCGCTCAAAGCCGACCTCACCCGGGATGAGGACCCTGCAGTGAGGACGGTGAAGGAGCGTTTCAAGATTGTGGGAGTGCCCACCATCGTCTTTCTGGACAGCACAGGGCGCGAGCAAACTGCCCTGCGACTCGTGCAGTTCGAGCCGCCTGACGCCTTCCTGAAGCGGATGGCGCAGTTCCAGTCGGCGGCGCAAACAGCGAAGCGATAAGGAGGAACCGAGGTGCGACAGTTTGGTTTCTGGCTTCCGGTGATTGTTCTGCTGATGATTGCTGGCATCTTCTGGTCGGCGCGGGAGATGATGCCGCTGGAGGTGGTTCGGGTGCTGATGACGGTCAGCATCGGCGTGGCTGGTATCCTTCTTCTGCGTCGGAAGGGAGCGCCATCCCTGCTGGGTGTGGCGCTGATAGTGGGCGCGCTTTGGGTAGCTCAGCCGGGAGTGGTGGCTGGTAGAGGCGAGGTCAACATGCAGCCTGCAAGTAAAACAGCCATCCAGCAGGCGATTGAGCAGGGCAAGCCGGTGGTGCTGGTGTTCAGCGCGGACTGGTGTCCGTACTGCCGTCGCCTCGAGCGCGAGACGCTGACGGACGGAGAGGTTGCCCGGCTGGCGAAAGAGTTCGTCGTGTTCCGTGTGGATATGACCTCCAGCACGCCTCCGGCTGAGACGGTGGAGCTGGCGAAGCAATACGGCGCCGAGGGTCTGCCGACGGTGGCTTTCCTGAACGCACGAGGCGAGTGGCTGCAATCGCTGACCCTTGTGGGCTACGAACCGCCGCGCGACTTCGCCCATAGACTGCGGCAGGTATTGCAGTTGTAGACGGATTGTGATATAGTAAATCGTCTGTATTCCTCCCCGCGGAGCGTGCCGCTGTGGTATCTCCCGACGGAGCCTGAGATCAGGGTGCCTGTTTGCTCCTGAATAACTCACAAATGCGGGGGAGTTCACATGGCGTTGCACACCTTCCCGGAGTATGTGGTTGGAGGACTCAAGCAGATTTTCGCACAACCGGTGCACCTTCATCTCCGCGCACAGGAAAGCCTGTACGCTCTGTACATCACGCCGCTGGCGCTTCACCTGTGGGCGCAGTTCGTTCGCGACTACCTCTCGGAGCGGTATCTGCTTATCATATCACTCGCCAGCAGGGCGAGGTTATCTCGCCCCCAGCTCTCGCTGGCGCAATGGCTGAGACAGCAGGGACTTCAGGCGCATTCCGTTCCTCCGTCTTATGCTCTTGTGCCCTGCGAGCATCTGGACCAGCTCGCCCGCCTGGCACCTTCGACGGTGACGCTTGCAGACACAGCGCTTTCCCCGGACGACGTGTGGAGGCTGGACGTTTCACCCCTTGAGATGGACACATTTGCTGCAACCTCGTGGCAGGCGGCTTTCCATGAGGAGCTGGGAAACAGGATGTACTGCGAATCGCGCGGTGATCGCTTCATCCACCTGCTGAGCGGTGAGCGCGATCTGCTGGCAGATGTGCTATCGCGGTTCCTCAGGTCATATCTGCTGGCGCAACAACAGGAGCAATGTTCCTCACTGGACGATTTTCCGCCTCTCATCCACGAGCAGCTCTGGCAGTACGCCACGCAGGGGCTTGCTCCTCAGCGCCTTCAGGTCACGAGCGCTGGGCTGGAGTTGTCCGTTGCGCTCGGCACGCCAGACCGCAGCGTGTGTCCACTGGCGCAGGGCTGCGCGCTCGTCTCTCAAATTCAGCGTGGCTTCGTTCTGCGCTGGTGCGATGGCAGCTGGGATCTGTGCAGCACGGAGGAGTTTGCAGGCGACCACGCCTGAGCGACTACGCCGCCCCGAGCAAGATGCTCGCTCCAGCAACCGCCATCGCCATTGCAATGCTCAGGGGTAGCCACACCGGACCCACCCACGGCACCGGTATCAGGAAGAGCACATCCAGCGTGCGCAGGGAAGGGGGCCAGCCCAGCAGAACCTTCAGAAACACGTAGTAGAAGATGTCCCACACACCGAACGCCAGCAAGAACACCGCTACCTTCTCCACCGCTGTGCCGCCAGCCAGCAGAGCCAGCGCTGACAGCATGACAATCGTTGCCACTTCGCGCCCGACCTCTATACGCAGGATGGGAGGGGGGATGCGCCCCTCAAACTGCGGTATGCGGGTGAACCGGATGTAGGGAAATCCCACCTGCATGGGAATGTCGAAGCCATCGGGGTAGTAGAGGGCACGCAAATACACCACCACCGCTGCTTCCACGTAGCCCATTGCCATGGCGAAAAGGACGGTGAGAATGACCTCGTTCATCCCGCACCTCCGGCACGCTGGCTCTCCGGTCGAATACTACGATTGCTGCGCCTGTTGCAGTGCCCCGTTTACTGCTGTTTGGGCAACATCCGCTCGCGGATGCGCTGTTCCTGCGCCTCGTCTTTCAGTCTGCCGGTATCGGTCAGGATATGCGGCGTCACGAAGATAAGCAGTTCCGACGTGATACGGCTTGTGTTCGTGCCCTGAAAGAGCGGTCCCAGTATCGGCAGGTCGCCCAGCAAAGGTATCTTTGTGCGGGTGCGGTACTCCTGTTGCTGTGTCAGCCCACCGATGACAATGGTTTCGCCATCTCTCACGCGCAC
>CAKZNX010000146.1 GCA_937132045.1 uncultured bacterium | reverse complement strand
GACGGCGAGCTGCGCATTACAGGCAGCGCAGAGAGTCCTCAAGTAACGGGAATGATCATCGCCAGTGGGGGAGCTCTGGCATTGCCCTCCAGCTTCCCGGAGCAAAAAGCAGAGGTGCGCCCCCTCGCCATCAGTCCACGCTTTGCCAACGTGGTGCTTCGCGTTGGTGAGGGGATGTGGCTGAACAGCCCGCGTCTCTCCACACAGGCATCCGGCGATATCGTGCTCAGCGGCTCTCTGCAGGAGCCCATTATTCACGGGCAGCTCGGGCTGGAGCGCGGTTACGTGTACTTCCCCACCGCGCGGTTCCGGCTTGAGCCTGGAGGCACCATCGCGCTGGACTATCCCGTGCCAGGTGACAACCCGTTCCGCGTGAACGTGAACGTCCAGGCGAACACCAGTCTCAGCTTCGCCTCTACTACCGGTGCCACACGTCGTTATAGCGTCAGCGTGCTGGTGAACGGTGCCATCACCTCACCCGAGGGGCTGAGAACCGAGTTCCGCTCCGATCCGCCCGACCTGTCCACTCAGCAGATTGCCCGGGCGCTCGGTGTGGGCACCCTGGAAGAGCTGCTGGCGGGACGCAACATGGAGCAGGTGCTTCAGCGCGAGGTGGTGAACCTGTTCACCTCTGCCTATGTGCCTCAGCTCTTCTCGCCTCTGGAGCGCGGCATCGAGGAGGCACTGCAACTGCGCGAGTTTCGCATCGAATACGACCGAAGTGAGCCCCTTACGGTGACTCTGGTGAAACGACTGTGGGACGGTTTCAGTCTGAGTTACTGGCGAACAGTCTCCACGCAGCAGGACAGGTATACTTTGAAGATATTGTATGAGTTGCCGGAGTGGACAAGGCTATCGCGTCGCCTGTTGCTCAGTTTCTCGGTGGACGAGAAGCAGCAGACCCGCTGGGGCATAGAAGGAAGTTTTCGGTTCTGAAGTGAAAGACTACAGCAGCAGGGGCGGCGCGCGACAAAAGGGTACGCTTGCGGGAAAACCATGGCATTTTACGACGACAATGAGGAGCGCCGTCGCCGGTTCGCAGAGATTGTGGATGCGTATTACGCTCGTATTTATAATCTGTTCTGTCATATTGTGTCAGATGTACATCTTGCTGCTGACCTGACACAGGAGACATTTGTGAAGGCGTACGAGGCGTTCGGGCGATTTCGCGGGGAGGCGAGCGTTTACACCTGGCTGTATCGGATCGCCATCAATGAGTACCGTTCGTACCTGCGACGGCTTCGGCGTGAACAGGAGTTTGTCAGCCGGTCGCTGGATGAACCGCTGGACACCGAGGGCGAGAGCCTGTTCACGCAATTGCCAGACCCTTCGCCCTCCGCCCAGCAGTTGCTGGAGAAGGAGGAGCTGATCCTTCGGGTTCAACAGGCAGTGCATTCGCTGCCCCCGCGTTATCGCGCATTCGCCGTATTGCGTGACCTGGAAGGAATGAGCTACGAGCAGATCGCCGAAGTAACTGGCTTGCCGCTGGACACCGTGAAAACGCGAATCTCGCGCGCCAGAGCTATGTTGCGCCGAAAACTGGAGCCGTACTACCGCGGCTGAAGGCTCACCAAAGGAGGGGAAATCGGTTCATCTATGAAAGCGCTGGGGATTGTACTCACTATCGCTTTGTGGGCGATTGCTGTCACCGCCCATGCACAACGCATTGCGGAGGTGGTCATCCGCGGCAATGTGAACGTGCCTCAGGAAGCTATTCTGGCGAAAATCACGGCGAAACCGGGCATGGACTTCGACCAGTCTCTGCTCACCCGAGACCGCACTGCTCTGCGCGACATGGGATTCTTCAGCGATGTGATTCCGCGCACGGAAAGCACTCCGCAGGGAATTCGCCTCATCTACGAGGTGCAGGAGTACCCGCGCATCAGTCAGGTGCGCATCACCGGCAATTCCGTGTTTCCGACCGAGGAGATCCAGAAGATTCTGCGCACGCAGGCGGGCATGCTGTTGAACCACAACGACCTTGCCGCAGATATCGAGGCGATCACTCGGCTCTACATGCAAAAAGGGTATCTGGTGAACGTAGACCCGGACACCGTGGGTCCCGACCGCGACGACCCCAACATCCTGAACATTCCTCTGCGAGAGGTCACAGTGGAAACGGTGAAGGTCAGCGGACTGCGCAAGACGCGGGAACGGGTGGTGCTGCGTGAGATGCGCAACGTGCGCTCCGGCGCGCTTTACAACCTCGAGCAGATACAGAAAGACCTGCAACGGGTGTACAACACCGAGCTGTTCGAGGACATCAGCTATCGCGCGGAGATTGGCTCTGACCTTAGCAAGGTCATCGTCACCGTCAACGTCGCCGAGCGACGCACCGGACTGTTTTCCGTCGGTGCCGCTTACAACAACCGCCAGCAGCTGGTGGGATTCCTGGAGATGTACGAGACCAATTTCCGCGGGCTTGGGCAGACGCTGGGCGTGAGGCTTGAACGCGGCGGTCCGGCGAACGCGAACAACTACGAGATCAACTTCGCCGAACCCTGGCTCGACCGGCGTAATACCTCCCTGTCGCTCAGCGTGTTCGACAAGACCCTGTACCGCTTCAGCGGCGGGCTATTCACTCCCGACCCGGGAGCGATCGGCGATGATGACCGCTACGATGAGCGTCGACGCGGCGGAATTGTCACCCTGAGCCGACCGCTATCCGAAACAACTCGCGCCTACGTGGGCTTACGCACCGAGTCGGTGCGCACCAACAACCCGTCCGTGCTGCCCAGTGAGATATTTATCAAGCAGGACGGTAGCGTGAGCGCGCTTTCGCTGCGCCTCACCCGCAACACACGTGACGTGGACTTTGACCCCGCGTCGGGCGGCTTCGACTCGGTGACACTGGAGACGGCTCTGGCAGACCTGAAGGATATCGGCACCGCCATCTCGGGCGGTTTTGTGGGTAAGGCGAACTTCAACAAGGTGTCGATTGACCTGAGGCGCTACTTCTCTCCGCAGGGCAGGCGTCGGGCGCTTGCGGACAAGCGCTACGTGTTCGCGATGCGACTGTATGCCGGCAGGGCGTTCGGCAAGTTGCCCTTCTTCGAGCAGTTCTTCCTGGGCGGCGCCGAAAGTCTGCGCGGCTATCCTGAAGACCGCTTCTGGGGCGAGAACGTTGCTCTGGTCAGCGTGGAGTATCGCGCTCCGGTCGCCCAGAATCTCGTGGGCGTGCTGTTTGTGGATGTGGGCGATGCGTGGGGAGGACGCTACGGCACCATCAAGGATTTCACACAGCACTCGGGCTTCAAGCCACAGGTGGGCGCCGGTATCGGCATCCGGGTGCGTACGCCGATCGGACCGTTGCGCCTGGACTATGGCTTCGGCAGTGAAGGAGGACGCACTCATTTCAGCATCGGCAATATTTTCTGAGGTATCATCAGCGAGAATAACAAGGAGGAACATCTCATGAAACGACTGTTCTACCTGCTGGCAGCGATAGCAGGTATCGCCAGCCTGACGACAGTCGCCTGGGCGCAGGCACGAGGAGCCGCCAGCGGGTTCGGTATGGTCGACCTGAAAAGGGTCGTGGACGAATACGACCAGCGCAAGACCCTGGAGAGTCAGCTCCAGCAGTTGCGCGACCAGATGCGTGTCAGACTGCAGTGGCGGGCAAACAACATTCTGCTGGAAGAAGCCGAGATCAGCGAATACGAGAACCTGGCGGGGCTTTCCAACCCGAACGACCAGCAGAAACAGCGCATGCAGCAGATTGAGCAGAAATCCCGGCAGGTCAATCAGGAGCTTTCGCAACTGCGCCAGAAAAACCCACCTACCGAGCAGGAAGTGCAGCGCATTAATCAGCTGACGGCTATCGAGAACCGGAATAAGGAGACGCTCGTGCAGCTGCAGGACCAGTTCGAGCAGCAACTGAGCGCACGACGCGACGATATGATCAACCAGATGCTGCAGGACATTCGAAAGGCGGTAGCGGCGGTCGCACAGGAGAAGGGTCTCGCCGTCGTCTTCGACAGCACTCAGGTTCTCTTTGCCTCGAACGACATCACCACCGATGTCATCCGGCGACTCAACAGAAAGTAGACGGCTGACGTTGCTGCTTGTGGCAGTGGCAATGGCTGGGAGCTGCCTGAGCGGATGCACCAGACCCCCACAACAGCAGATGGTATACGTGAACTGGCAGGCGCTACAGGTGTACCATCCTCTGTGGGATGCCGTGACGCTTCCGCTCACTCCCCAGCGAAGCGGGCTTGCGATGCCTGCGGGCGCGCTGGATCCCTTTTCCATGCCCGAAACGAAAATCCAGCCGTCGACCACGCCAGAGTCGGAACTCAGGCGTCAACGGCTGCTCTCCACTACTGCTCAGCAACAGCAGGCGTTGAGCACACGCCTGCAGGCGGTCGAGGAGCGCCTGCTGCAAACGGAGCTGACGCTTCTCGACGCCGAGCAGAAGTCGGAACTGGAAGCCGCAAGGCAGGAGGCGATGCGCAAGGCAGAGCGTGCCGTAGAGGAGGCGCTGCGTACATATCAACCCCAGCAGGCTTCGGCGGAAATCCGCAGGCGCGTCATCCAGCGGCTGATTCGCGTGCGTCCTGATCAGCGAGACATCCTGCTACCACAACTGGAACAGATCGAGGCGGGACAGCAAACCCTCTCGGCTGACCTGCAGGCGCAACTGGCGAACATCGAACAGGCGACGGGGCAGCGCATCCGCGAGGGCACCGAAGCCATTCAGAGGGAGTACGCACAGAGGCGCGACGACCTGCGCGAAAGGAGCGCCAGACGACTGCAGGCAGAACAGCTTCGCGCCAGCGTGCAGATACGCGCTTTCGCGGATAACGGCGAACCGGTAACCTTCCCCCGCGCCAGCGTCACCCTGCCAACACGTGCATCCTCAGCAGTGTCTGCGCCCGTGATCGTGCGGGAAGAGATTCGCCCCGACATCGAGGCGGAGGTCAAGCAGTGGGTGGAGGCACTGTGTCGCAAACAGCGCTGGACACCGGTGTGGCAACTGAGAACCGGTATACCAGATGTCACTGAACAAATCGCCAGAGAGATGAGAGGACAGCGGTGATGCAGACCACAGCACGGGCACTGGCGCAGAAGATAGGGGCTCAGGTGGAGGGCGATGCGGACGTCCTCATCACCGGCGTCTCGTCGGTTGAGTTCGCTCAGCCGGGGGACGTGGTATTCGCTGAGTCACCGCGGTATCTGCGCGTGGCGGAACGTTGCCCTGCCTCCGCAGTCATCGTGTGGCGCGATGCACCCGCAATCCCAAAGACACTTCTGCGTGTGGACTCGCCGAGAGAGGCTTTTCTGCAGGCGCTGGAGCTCTTCGCACCAGCGCCCCAGTACCCTGAAGGAATCGACCTGAACGCAGTCATTTCGCCGGATGCCGACCTCGGCGATGACGTGGCAATTGGGGCGGGATGCGTGATCGAGGCTGGAGCGAAAATCGGGCGAGGGACGGTACTCTATCCGCTGTGCTACATTGGGCGCGATGTACAGGTGGGTGAGGAGTGCGTGCTGTATCCTAACGTCACCGTGATGCACAACGTGAAACTTGGCAACCGCGTGGTGGTGCATTCGGGGACGGTCATCGGGGCGGACGGATTCGGCTTCGTGACCGTGAACGGCATACACCGGAAGGTACCTCACATTGGCACGGCGGAGATTGGAGACGATGTGGAGATCGGAGCCAACGTGTGCATCGACCGCGCCAAGACCGGTGTGACCCGTATCGGGTCCGGCACGAAGATTGACAACCTGGTGCATGTTGGGCATAATGTGCAGGTTGGGGAACACTGCCTTCTTGTGGCGCAGGTAGGCATCGCAGGCAGTTCACAGCTGGGAAGCTATGTCGTGCTGGCGGGGCAGGTGGGTGTGGTTGACCACGTCCACATTGGCGACGGCGCCATTGTGCTGGCGCAATCCGGCGTGGCAGGCAGTCTGCCCGGAGGTGCAAGGTACTTCGGCAGCCCTGCGCGGGAGCATGGCAAACAGTTGCGCCTGATGGCTTATGTGAACCGCCTGCCCGAGCTGTTCGACCGACTGAAGGCAGTGGAGGCGCAGCTGGGCATCCCGAAGGAGGACACGAGTGAATAGACAGTGCACGCTGGCGGACTCGGTGTATGTGGAAGGTGTCGGTGTGCATACTGGCAGACATGCCCGCGTGACGGTGAGACCGGCGGACGCGGACAGCGGCATTGTGTTTTGCGTGGATGGCAAACGCATCCCGGCTCTGGCAGAATACGTCGTCGCGACCGACCGCTGCACCACGCTGGGCGTAAACGGTGTGCGGGTGATGACGGTGGAGCACCTGATGTCGGCGCTGGCGGGATTGGGCGTGGACAACGCGGAGATTGTGGTAGACGGCGAAGAGATACCCGTGCTGGACGGCAGTGGGTTAGCATGGGCAAAGCGATTTCACGAGGCAGGCATCCGCGAGCTGCAGGCAGAACGCCGACGGGTGCCTCTGGCGCGTCCCGTCTCCGTAATGGCGGGGGACCGCGGTATCTGGGCGATGCCCCACCCGGAACGCCTGCTCATCGCCACGGTACGCTTCGAGCATCCGCTGGTGGGCACGCAGGTAGCATGGTTCGATCTGGATAAAATAGACTACCTGGAGGAGATAGCACCTGCCCGCACCTTCGGCTTCTGGGAGGAGGTAGAGGCGCTTCTGGCACGCGGTAAGGCGCTGGGAGGTAGTCTGGAGAACGCCCTGGTCATCTTCCCGGACCGCTACAGCGCCCCGCTTCGCTTTCCAGACGAGGTGCTTCGCCACAAGGTGCTGGATCTCATCGGCGACATCGCGCTGGTGGGTGCGCAGGTGGAGGCGCTGTTCGTGGCGATCAAGCCCAGTCACGCACTCAACACAGCCTTCGCACTGGCACTACGACAGACGATACTGGGGGAATAGACATGGTAGGACCAAATGGTGTTCTGGATGTGGAGGCGGTTCGCGAAATCCTGCCGCACCGCTATCCGTTGCTGCTGGTGGACAGGATACTGGAGCTGGAGCCCGGCAAGCGGGCGGTAGGTCTGAAAAACGTCACGATTAACGAAGAGTTCTTCAACGGGCATTTCCCGGGGCAGGCGATCATGCCAGGCGTGCTGGTCGTGGAGGCGATGGCGCAGGTTGGAGGCGTACTGATGCTCTCTCTGCCGGAACACCGCCACAAGCTGGCGTACATCGGCGGTATCGACAAGGTGCGCTTCCGCAAGCCAGTGGTGCCGGGCGACACCCTCATCACCGAAGTGGAGGTGCTGCGCTTCCGGGGCAGCAATGGCAAAGTGCGCGTGGTCGGGCGCGTCAACGGTCAGGTAGTGGCAGAAGCCGAGATGATATTTGCGCTGGTCGAGCGCAAGCGAAACGGCAACCACACGCAGGGGCAACTGGCAAACTCCAGCTTTGACGAGGGTAACACTCAATAATGGGCATACAGACTATGGCGCATTCCAAGATTCACCCAACAGCGATTATCCACCCTACTGCTGAACTGGCTGCCGATGTGGAGATAGGTCCATATAGCATCGTTGGCGCCCACGTGTATATCGGCGAAGGAACGATCCTCGAGTCGCATGTGGTGGTGGAGAAGTGGACCACTATCGGCTCGTATTGCCACATCTTCCACAGTGCCATTTTGGGAGGTCCACCACAGGACACCAAGTTCAAAGGCGAGCGCAGTTACCTCCGAATTGGCGACCGGAACATTGTCCGCGAGTTCGTCACCATCCACCGCGCCACCGGCGAAGAAGAGGCTACCGTCATCGGCGATGACAACATGATCATGGGCTACGTGCACATCGGGCACAACTGCAAGCTGGGCAACGGCATCATCATCGCCAATCAGGCTGGCATCAGCGGGCACGTGATTGTGGAAGACCACGTGGTGTTCGGTGGGATGGTGGGCGTACACCAGTACACACGTATCGGGAAGCTGGCGATGCTGGGCGGAATGTCCAAAGTGGTGCAGGACGTGCCCCCCTTCATGATGGTGGACGGACGCCCAGCGGAGGTACTGGATTTGAACACCATTGGCTTGCGGCGACATGGTATTCCCCCGGCGGTACGGGCAGGACTGCGTCAGGCGTACAAGTTGCTCTATCGCTCCAAACTGAACATGTCGCAGGCAATTGAAGCGATCGAGGAAGAGGTAGAACCCAGCCCCGAGCGAGATTACCTGCTGGACTTCCTGCGCAGTATTCGCAAGGGGTTCGGTGGTCGCGCGAACGACCCGCGCGGAATGCGGTGAGCACATCACAGACGATTTGCTGTGTCGCAGGCGAAGCAAGTGGAGATGCCAGCTGTGCCGCGCTGATGCAGGCGGTGCGCACGCAGCTGCCTGGGGTGCGCCTCTGGGGTATCGGTGCACGGCGCATGGCAGAACAGGGAATCGCACTGCTTTACGACAGCAGCAGGTGGGGTGCGGTGGGAGTGGTCGAAGCGCTCCGTATCGCTCCCGCACTCTGGTTCGCGCAGCAAAACCTGAAGCGCAGGCTGGCTCAGACCCCGCCCGACCTGCTTGTGCTGGTGGACTTCGGCGCGTTCAACGTGCCGCTGGCGAAGTGGGCAAAACAAAGAGGCATGAGAGTGTTTTACTACTTTCCGCCCGGTTCCTGGCGCAAGACCCTGCCCCGGCGCAACGACCTGCCATCCTGCACCGACTGCATCGTCACGCCGTTTCCGTGGTCTGCCGAGCTGTTGCGTCAGGCTGGCGCCAACGCCCATTTCGTCGGGCATCCCCTGCTGGACAGGGTTCGCGCCTCGCTGGACGAAGAGGCGTTCTGCGACGCCTTGGGGCTGAACCGCTCTGCCCTGCGCATCGGTTTGCTACCCGGCAGCCGCGGGCAGGAGGTGCGCTCGCTGTTGCCGGTGATGCGTCGGTCGGCGGAGTTACTGGCACAACAACAGCCCGGAGTGCAGTTCGTATTGGCGCTGGCACCGTCGGTACAGGATGACGAAGTGCGCAACGTGTTTGGCGATGCCCGCTTCGTGTGGCGTCCCGCGCGCGACATGACGTACGATGTGATGACACACTGCCATCTGCTCTGGTGCTGTTCGGGCACGGCGACGCTTGAGGCAGCGATACTCGGTACGCCAATGATCATCCTGTATCGTGT
>CAKZNX010000145.1 GCA_937132045.1 uncultured bacterium | reverse complement strand
TGGACCAAACAGGGCGACACGTGCAAACTGCGCATTCTGGAGGGTGACCTGACCGAAGGTCTTTCCAGCGACTTTGGCGCGCCGCAGGTGATGGCGGGCATTCCGCGCATGAAGCCCGCGGGCTTTGAAGCGTCCTATCCGTTCGGCAGGGGGCTGCTGGCAGACGAGCACACACCTGTCTCGGTGGCAGTCGAAGCGTTCAACCCGCTCATTCCGGGCGACACATGGGCTTCCAGCCTGCCCATCGGACTGCTCACCGTCACCTTGACGAACCGGACGGCGCAAACCGTCGACGCGTCGGTCACCCTCTTGATGAGCAACTTTGTGGGCTGCGACGGCATCGCTGCCGACCTGAAGGACAACATCACGGAACACGTGGAGCTAGCGGGCTGGCGCGGGATGAAATTCGCCAAAACGCGGGAGGAACGCAATGCGCAATGGGGCACCATGGTCATCCTGTCCGACGGTGCGCAGGTGCAGGTAGCGAGACGCTGGCGCTTCAGGGACCGGCCCTGGAATGGCGAGATACTCGGATTCATCGACAAGCTGCTTGCCAGAGGGTTCATCGTGGACGACGAACCCGACAACCCCTGCCCTCCCAGCCCGCAGGATACATGGGACAGCTCCCTATCGGCAATGGTCACGCTGAACCCGCGCCAGTTACAATCGGTATGCCTGCTCATCTGCTGGCACTTCCCCTACCGCAACCTGCACGAGGTGGGGTGGTGGTCGGGTAACGGAGCGCCCGTGGTACGCAATTACTACGCCGTCCAGTTCGCCGACGCGGTTGACGTCGCTCAACAGGTGATTCCGCGTCTACCTGAACTGCGCGCTGGGACGGTGCAATTCGTGAACGCGGTAATCGATTGCGAAGCTCCAGCAGTATTCAAGGAGGCAGCGCTATTCAATCTCACAGCCCTGCGCTCGCACACCTGTTTCCGGCTGGAGGACGGCACCTTTGTCGCGTTCGAGGGATGTGGAAGCAGTACCGGCTGTTGTCACGGCTCGTGCACGCATGTCTGGAACTACGAGCAGGCAACCATCTCGCTGTTTCCCGACCTGCATCGCAGTATGCTGGAAAGCCATCTGCGCCACGGGCTGACCCCGCAGGGCGCTCAGCGCTTCCGACTGAGCTTGCCGGTGACCAATCCGACCTGGCCGGGGGGCGGCAGCTGACGGGCAGATGGGTGTGGTTGTGCGATGCTATATGCAATGGCAGAGGGATGGGGACGAGTGGCTTCGGCAATGGTATCCTGCCATCCGGTCGCTCATCGAATTCTGCTGGCAACCCGGCGGCTGGGACGCCGACCGCGACGGTGTTATGGAAGGCGTCCAGCACAACACCTACGATGTGGAGTTCATGGGTCCGAACCCGATGTGCTCCGTGTGGCACCTCGCAGCACTTGCTGCGGCAGAGAGAATGGCGCAACGCATAGGCGACGAGCCGTTCGCGAATACGTGCCAGCAGCTTCGCAAGCGAGGAAGCGAATGAATCGACGCCCATCTGTTCAACGGGCGTTACTACGTAGAGAAGATTCAGCCGCCGCGCGAGCCTCCCGCCCCCATGATTGCCGTGGGCGACGAGTGGCGCAGCCCGAACCCGCGCTTCCAGGCGGGCAATGGTTGCCTGATTGACCAGCTGGTGGGACAGTACAAAGCGAATCGTGCCGGGCTGGGCGACCTGCTCGACCGCTACCACATCCACACGGCACTGGAGTATATCTTCCGCTACAACTTCCGCGCCCACATGCGCGACCACTACAATAACATGCGCACCTTCGCCACGGGGGATGAAAGCGGCACACTCATCTGCACCTGGTCCCCTGGCGATCGCCCCGAGCAACCTATCCCCTACTGGGGCGAGTGCATGACCGGCTTCGAGTATCAGTTTGCCGCGCTGCTGCTCGACTATGGATTGCAGAAGGAGGCAGAAGTCGTCGTGAAGGCGGTACGCGACAGGCACAACGGCGCCAACCGCAACCCGTTCAACGAACCCGAGTGCGGCAGTTACTACGCGCGAAGTATGGCGAGCTGGGCTTTACTGGAGCGGTGGTATCCTACAGGAAAGCGAGTCAGTCACGAAGAAGAGAAGAAGCGTGGAGGATAACCCGATGTGGCTGATTGGAATTGGGTGTGCGGTGATAGTCATGGCGGGAATGGCACCCTCGCAGAATCCGCCTCCGCCGGTCTCGCCTCCCGCCGAGGTCAACGGCTGGCAGAGGGACGCCACGCACCACACCTACGACTATGACACCATCTTCGACTACATCGACGGCATCGGTGAGGTGTACCGCGCCTACAACATGCGCACGGTGTGGGCGTTCCGATACCACAAGCCCGTTGAACCTTCGCTAACCGTCGACATCTTCGAGATGGCGTCGCCGGAAGACGCCTACGGTGTCTTCAGCTTCGAGCGAGACGGCGAAGAGGTGAGGATTGGCCAGGGTTCGGACTACGCTGCGGGTATGCTGCGGTTCTGGAAAGAGCGTTTCTTTACAGTGATCACCGCCGAACGGGAAACACCCGAGGTACGACAGACTGTCCTTCAGCTGGGAGAGTCGATTGCGGACGCTATTCCTCGCACCGCTCCCCTGCCCCGCCTGCTTCGTGCCCTTCCCACCGAGGGCATGACGAGCAAAGTGCCGCTCTTGTTTCGTCATTCGATGATCCTGAACCGGCACTTCTTTCTGGCGAACAGGGATATCCTGAACCTAAGCTCGCAGGTAGAAGGCGTGCTGGCAACATACAGTCTTGGTAAAGCGCGCGTGCGCCTCGTGCTGGTGCAGTATCCCGTGGAGGCAGATGCCGCGAAAGCGTGGGAGACCTTCACGACAGCCTACCTGCGCGAGGTCAAGCGGCAGGGCGTGGTGCAGACCCAGCGCGGCAAATGGACGGCTGCTAAGCGCGTGGGCAGAGTGCTGGCGATAGTGTTCGACGCGCCATCCCGCAGAGAGGCACTGAAAATGCTGGAGGAAGTGCGCATCGCGAGAGAGGAGGTTAGGCAATGAGTGAGGTCATCCTGACCCGTCGCGACCTGCTGAAAGCCACCGCAGGCGCAGCTGTAGCGGCGCTTACTCCCGATGTGCTGGCTCAGGAAAGATCGCGACGTTCGAAAGTGGTGCTCGTTCGCCACAAGGAAGTGCTGGACGGCAGGGGCGCTCTGAATGAGGCGGTGGTGGCTAAGCTGCTGGACGATGCCGTCACCGCGCTGGTGGGCGTCAGGAACCCGGTGGAGGCGTGGAAGCGTCTGGTCAAACCCACCGACGTGGTCGGCATCAAGAGTAACGCCTGGCAGCCCCTTCCCACACCCAAAGAGGTGGAGCGTGCCATCCAGAAGCGGCTGAGGGACGCCGGCGTGCCTGAAAGCAACATCCGCATTGACGATCGAGGCGCGCGGCAGACCCTCGCCTCATGTACTTCGCTGATCAACGTGCGCCCGGTGCGAACGCACTGGTGGTCGGGCATCGGCGGGTGTATCAAGAACTATATCATGTTTACAGACAATCCCGCCAGCCTGCACCCCAATGCCTGCTCTGCACTGGCAAGCGTGTGGGACCTGCCAGCCGTGAAGGGCAAAACGCGGCTCAACATCCTGCTGGCATTCACTCCTCTGTTCCACGGGCGAGGACCGCACCACTGGGACCCGCGATACGTGTGGCAATACAAAGGGCTGTTCGTGTCGTACGACCCGGTAGCGGCGGACGCCGTGGGCTTGAGGTTGATCCAGGCAAAGAGGCGTCAACACTTTGGCGAGGACGTGGCTCTGGAAACACCTCCCAATCACATCGTGGACGCGGAGGTGAAATACGGACTGGGCATCAGCGACCCGAAGCGTATCGATCTCGTGAAGCTGGGGTGGAGAGACGAGATACTCATCTGAGAAATCAGGCGGGTAGAGGGGGTGCTGAATGCCGGGGAAGACGTTACGTTCCAAGACGGCAATCCGTCGTCTGCATGAGCGCGTGTCCGCCGAGTTCGGCAGGGAGATGACCATCGCGTTCCTGCTTCAGGACTGGGACGACCCTTACAATGTGGGCGGGATGTTTCGTGTGGCGGATGCCGTGGGCGCGAAGGAGCTGATCCTGACCGGACACACGCCAGTGCCCCCGCACCCACAAATTCATGTCACCTCGATGGGGCACCACCGGCGTATCCCCTTTCGATCCTTCGATAGCCACGAGGAGGCGGTTGCCCGGTTGAAGCTGGAGGGCTATCACCTCGTCGCCGTGGAGATTGCGGAAGATGCCCCGCATTACAAACAGTACGCCTACCCCGAGAAGCTGTGCCTGGTGATCGGTAACGAGGTCAACGGCGTCTACAATCGGGTTCTGAGCATGTGCGACGGTGCCGTTTTTATTCCGATGGCGGGAAAAGGAAAGTCGCTGAACGTGGTGGTAGCTGCGGCGATCGTTGCTTACGAAGCATGGCAGTCGCCATTACCCGAAGAGGCTCAGGGGTAGTCCAGAAACCACGCCACGGCATGGCGCAGCTGCACCGGTTCCGGCATCGGCTCCAGCGAGGGCTGGAGCGTTACCAGCGTGAGCTGGGCGCGAGGGAACCGCTGAGCCGCCGACAGCA
>CAKZNX010000144.1 GCA_937132045.1 uncultured bacterium | reverse complement strand
CAACAGGTCCTCGAAGCTCAGGATGTCCACGCGCTCCAGCAATCTCTTGCCGTGCGGAAGGCTCTCGAACAGCAACCAGCAGAGGTTCGTCAAATACGGAGAGTAGCTCACCACCAGGTAGCGCCCTGTGGTCTGCCGCGCACGCCGGTAGAGGTGATACAGCATGATGGTGGTCTTGCCGCTTCCCACGGTTCCGCTCAGCAGCAATGGACCCTCGCGCTTCACGAACTCCATCTGCTCGGGCAGAAGGTGCAGAAGAAAGTCCTCGCTGCTGGACGCCATGCGCTTCAGCTCCCCATCCAGCGCATCGAGGTCTACTTCCAGAACCTCCTGCGCGTCATACAGGGTCTCGCGCTCCGCCTCCATTGCGCGGTCCAGCCACCAGTCCCCGCCACGATAGTGCAGGTTGGTGTACTGGATCAATACACCTTTGCCTGTCCTCAGCTCCCGCTCCACCACATCCACGGGCACCCATGGATACTCAGGCATGCGGGAAATCTCCTTCTCTTCCATTACGCCAGCGATGTGCAGTGTCGCCGCGAGTGCGAGGGGTTCGGCGGCGTGAAGCGAGTCGTAGGGGATACGGCGGGCGCGGTCCAGGGCGTCATCATGGTGGTCCACGTCCCACACCACGATCCTGTCGCGGACGTGTGCACGTCCACCGTCTGGCTCGTATTCGGCGGCGCCCTGCACGGTGAAGATGAGGCGTATCTCGTCATTGACACGCGCCTCGAACACCGGTACGCTGATACCGCGCAGCCGTTTCATGCGCAGGCCGGGCAGGTCGGTCTGCCCTTCGCTGACCCGGCGGATGCACTCTACCACCGGCGCGGCGGGTATTTTGCCATCGCGCAATCGCTTCTGCACACGGCGATGGATGAGTATGCTTCGGGACATCACTCACACCCCGTTGCTGACATTAATTACGTCGATTGTAACACGTGACGTGCGCAGAACGCAAGAACCCGTCCGTGACCACCACCCTCCCGCCCCCAGCGATTACGGCACCATTTTCTGAGAATACTCGTTCAGCGCCTGCTGGCTGTTCTGCGCGGCTGGAGTGAGCGTCGTGCATGTCAGTCGGCGGACGTGCTCGGTCGCAGGCGCTGTGGAGCGTCGCAGAGACCCCGCCAGCGTGGCGACGACCGCATTTGCCGTGAGGAGCACCCGCGGAAGAGGTCGCTGGGCAATCACAAGATTTTTCCTGCCGGTGCAGAACTTCATTATGACAAAACTCTTGCTGGGGGGGGCTGACATGATACACTACATCCTCCTGCCCGCTCTGGCGATGTGTCTGGGCTGGGGCATCCGGGGACAGTTTGGCGGCGAGACGGGCGCGATGGTGCCCGGGGCACTGGTTGCGCTGGCGCTGGCATTGCTCTCTGGCTGGAGGGGCACAGATGCGGCGCGGCTGGCGGCGGTGGGCGCGTTCGCCTGTTCGCTGGGAGGGATGGAGACCTACGGGCAGACCATCTGGCTGGTGCAGGGTCAGAGTCCCTCTCCCACCTACTGGTGGGGGCTGCTGGGGCTGGCAATCAAGGGCGGCGCATGGATCGGGCTGACCGGTATCTTCCTTGCCATCGCCGTCAGTGACCGTTATCGTCGAGTGGAACTGCTGGCGCTGATCATCGCCATGCTGGTGTTCGGTGCGGTGGGGCTGTATCTCCTCAACCGCCCGCACAACCCACCTGACGAGCTGCCCTTCATCTACTTCTCCAAACGGTTCGACCCCAAACCGCGCGTGGAGTGGTGGGGCGGGCTGTGGTTCGCTCTGCTCACCGTCATGCTGTACGCTGGCGCGGTGAAAAAGCACCGGCAGGCAGTGACGATGGGACTGTGGGGTATTCTGGGGGGCGCCATTGGCTTCAGTGTCGGCGAGATGTTGCAGGCGTGGGGCACGCATCAGACGCCTTTCGGGCAGGCGATCGAGCCTTTCATCGACTGGTGGAAGGTGATGGAGATGAGCTTCGGCTTCATCGCGGGTGCGGTGCTGGGCATTGGCTGGAAGCTCACCCGCCTGTCCGAAGCGCCGATCCCATCGATCAAGCCGTGGGCGCGCCCGCTGGATGACCTCACCATCCTGCTGTGGGTGATACCCATTCTGGCGATCGACCTGCAGATAAGCTGGGCGGAAGGCTGGGGCAACCTGCCCGATCTGTGGATGTTGCTGGCGCTGCTGGGCAGTCTCGTCGGCAGTGGGTGGGCGCCTTTTGGCACCGGCGTGGCGGTGACGCTGGTATCCGCCAGCGACACTCTGCGCTACCTGTGGGACGAGCACCAGCTGATTGCCTTCAGCTGGGGGTTCGCGGGGCTGGTGGTACTGACGCTGGTGGCGGGCTACCTCAGCGCTCTCTGGTACCGGCAGGGGGCGCCGGTCAGGACGTGGTTCCTGTGGACGGCGTGGATGCAGACTGCGTTGACGTGGATCAAACTGGCACCGGTCCCTCTGCTGAAACCCGACGGGCGCGGATGGCTGGAACGCTGGGGCTCGGCGGCGGTGGTGGAACTGAGCTTCGTCCTGCTGGCGGTGCTTTTGACGGTGCTTGCCTCTGCGTGGGGGCGTCACTCCGCAGCGAAGGAGACGTCCACCGCGCCCGGCTAACGGCAGCCACTACCAGTCAACGGGCAGAGGAGCCACTGCCCTCGCAACGACCCGGGCGTGTGTCGGTTCAGCGACCGTCGGGCGTCCACCAGACAGCCACAGCGGTGTCACGCTGAGCGTGCGCACGCCCTCGCGTCCCACCTCCGCCCACAGGATGCCACCCCGCCGCGCGGCAGAGGACGCCGGTGTATGCACGAAGTTGCCGACGCTGTACAGCACCTGCGTCCGCCCGATGCGCTCGTATCCCTGCACCACGTGCGGGTGATGCCCCACGATCAGGTCGGCTCCCGCCTTTGCCAGAAGCCGGGCGATGCGCCGTTGAGTGGGAGAGGGCTGGGTCTGGTTCTCTTTTCCCCAGTGTGGAACGACGATGACCACGTCCGCCTCCTGCCGGACACGCGCCAGAACGGGCAGGCAGTGCGTCAGCGTGGCAACCCCTGCCAGGCGTTCGGTGGCAGCGAACCCGCGTGGCACGATGGCGGTGAAACCCAGCACCGACACACTGCAGCCCTGCCCGCGCAGGGTGACCGCCTGCCCTGCCCGGCGAGAGTCGGTACCTGCCCCCACCCACCGCACCCTGGCGCGCCAGAGATGCACCAGCGTATCGATGAGCGCCACCCTGCCGAAATCTACCGCATGGTTGTTCCCGAGGGTGACCAGCCTTATTCCCGCGGACGCCAGCGCTGGCGCAAGCGCCGGCGGCGCACGAAAGGTGTACTCCTTGTCCGCAGGTATGCCTCGCGTGCTGATACAACCCTCCATATTCGCGACAACCGCATCCGCCGAACGCAACAGCGGAGCAACCTTCTCGAAGAGGAACGCCACGCCCTGTCCGCGGGCGATAGCATCCACATGCCGGCTCCAGATGATGTCTCCGCAGAAGGCAAGACGCAAACCCTATGCCCCCGTGCCATGCGTTTGACCGGTGTCAGAGGGTCGCTCGCGCAGGGTGCAGATGCCCAGCACTTTATACAGTCCACAGTATCCGACGGCGCTGGTGCCCAGCAGTACCACTGCCACGATGACCAGTACCCATGCCAGCGTGCCCTGCA
This sequence comes from uncultured bacterium, assembly GCA_937132045.1. Classification (GTDB taxonomy): domain Bacteria; phylum Armatimonadota; class HRBIN16; order HRBIN16; family HRBIN16; genus HRBIN16. Next base: position 2,767 of record CAKZNX010000144.1, on the reverse strand, counting down.
CCGTTCCCGAGGCAATCAACGCACCCAGAACTGCCGCGATTGCCAGCCTGATCAACCTGTCCGCCAACCCCATGTTCTTCTGCATGGAGCGTGCCTCCTTTCCTATGGGACGGTTCTTGCCCCTGTATGTATACGCGACGGCGGGTGACCGGCGTGCCTGCGCAACCGTCGGCTGGCAGGATTGGCAGTCGAAAAAGGCGAATCGGAAGGGGACAACAGAGGACAAAGGGGGATAAGCAGGATGAGAAGGTTGTTCTGGGTCACCCTGATTGTGCTGGCAGCGGGGCTGGTGGTCAGCTGCGGCAAAAAGGAAACGACCACCACCGAGGGCACCTCGAGCGAGAAGAGGGTGCGTATCGTGCTCATCACCAACGGCACTTCGCCCTTCTGGGACCCGATGGAGGTGGGGATGCGTAAGGCTGCGGAGGAGCTGGGTTGTGAGGCTATCTCGCGTCGCCCCACCACGGACTCGCCTGCTGTGCAGAGACAGATTATCGAAGAGTATCAGGCGCAGAAGGTGGACGGCATCGGCATCTCGGTCATCGAGTCCGATACCATCGGTCCCGTCATCGACGAGCTGATGAACAGCGGTATCCAGGTAATCACCTTCGACTCGGATGCCGCCAGCTCCAAGCGCATCGCCTACATCGGCACCAACAACTTCGAGGCGGGCAAGGCAGCAGGCGAAGCGGCGAAGCAGCTCCTGCCTGAGGGCGGGAAGGTGTACGGCTTTGTGGGCAACCAGAACGCGCCCAACGCCCGCGAGCGCATCGCTGGCTTCAAAGAAGCGGTGAAAGGCACCAACATCGTGCTGGTGGACGTATTCGACGACAACAAGGACCCCGCCAAAGCACGCGCCAACGTGGAGAACGTCCTGCAGGCGCACAAAGATGTAAAGATGCTTCTGGGTCTGTTCTCGTACAACGGTCCGCAGATTGCCGCAGCGGTGAAAGAGGCGGGCGTGCGCGACAAGGTGAAGATACTCTGCTTCGACGCCGAGCCGGAGACCATTAATCACCTTCGCCGCGGCGAGATCGACGCCACGGTGGTGCAAAAGCCCTACGAGTTCGGCTATCGCTCGGTACAGTTGCTGCACAAAATCATCACGCTGGGCGATGTGCAAAAGGCGCTGGAGGAGTTCGAGAAGGAGAGCGGGTTCAAAGTGGGAGCTGAGAACACCATCGACACCGGTGTAGAGATTATCACTCCGCAGAACATCGAAGAGTATCTGCAGCGCCTCGAGTCGCTGGGCATCAAGTCTTCGTAGTGGAGCAGTCCATGTTCGGAAAGTGGTTTCTGAGACTGCTTCGCACGCGCGAGTTTGGGGTGGTGGTGGTGCTGGTGCTGCTGGTGCTGTTCATCAGCACCACCGAACGCGGCGGGGACTTCCTGGGTCCCATCAGCCTGCAGAACCTGTCGCGCCAGATTGCCCTGCTGGGGCTGTTCGCCATCGGTCAGGCAGTGGTAATCATCGTTGGAGGCATCGACCTGTCGGTGGGCACCCTCATCGGCTTCACCGGCGTGCTGTGCACGTGGCTTCTGGCGCGGGCAGGCTGGTCACTGGGAGCCAGCATCCTGGCAGTTCTGCTTTTCTCGATGGGCGTGGGCATCATCCATGCCCTGCTCATCAACCGTTTCCGCCTCCTGCCGTTCATTGTCACACTGGGGTCGCTGTTCATCTTCTACAGCGCCGGACAGCTGATGACGAACAACGTGCCGATCCCCGTCTCCCCGCGCGACTCGCCCTACTCGGAGGCGTTCCAGTTTCTGGGTAACGGAAAGGTCTGGAACGTGCCCGTGCCCGTGTATATCACGCTGGCGGTGCTCATCCTGGTGTCGGTGCTGATGCATTTCACCGTCATCGGCAGGCACATCTACGCGCTCGGCAACAACGAGGAAGCCACGCGACTGTCGGGTATCAGCGTGCTTCGCACGCAGATGATCGCTTACGGGCTGTGCAGCCTGCTGGCTGGTATGGCGGGTATCCTGTATGCCTCTTACCAGCGCCAGGGCATCCCGGGCAGCGGTCTGTCCTACGAGCTGAAGGCTATCGCAGCGGCAGTGGTCAGCGGTTGCAGTCTCAGTGGGGGACAGGGCACGGTCATTGGCGCGCTGATCGGCGCGGCACTGCTGAACGTAATACTTAGTGGTATCAGCTTCGTCATCCAGCAGGGTGCGTCTAACTGGGAAGGCACGGTGGTAGGCACCATCCTGCTGGTAACCGCTGTGCTGAACCGCCTGCAACAACAGTGGCTATCGCGTAAGCGATAGCGGAGTCGTTCCTTTCCCCCATGGCATGGGGGAAAGGTCTGCTCTTCACACCGGGGAGGTGACATCCTTGCCAGAGGCGTCTATCGCACACCTTCAAGAAGGGCTTGTCAGCACCGACCTCTGCCCTGCCATCCTGATACGCACTTCCTCACAGCAGGTCACGCTGTTCTACGATCTGGATGCATGGGGGTTGGGTGCTCCTACCGCCTGCTTTCTGCCAGTGCGAGACCACACTCGCGTGGTGCGTAGCGGACAGGAGGTTCGCGCGCCAAACGTTACCGAAGGGTGGCTTCTCGTTACCTTTGCAGGGGCACAGGGGTGGAGGTATTTCGACGCGCCGGTGCTGGTGGCGCTTCAACGGCGTCCCCAGTCGGTAAGGGTGGACAGCGACGGTTTGCACCTGCGCTTTGAAAAAGCGGCTGGCGACATCGTGGTTGCCCTGCTATACGGCTACGAAAAACCCCTCCAGAGAGGGGTCACCCATCCGTCGCCAATC
>CAKZNX010000143.1 GCA_937132045.1 uncultured bacterium | reverse complement strand
TGGCGGTTTGCAGCTGATGCCGCTGGTCACTCACCGTGTGCCGTTGCGCGAAGCGAAGGAGACCCTGCACGCGATGCACGATGGCAGAGGTTTCCACTGCAAAGTGCTGATACACCCCGATGGTCAGGAGGTAGACTGATGCTGGCAGCCGTTCTGGAAGAGCTGGACAGACTGGTGCTGAAGGAGATACCCGAACCCGAGGTCGATGACGATTCCGCACTGCTGAAGGTGGAGGCGGTGAGCATCTGCGGCTCGGATGTGCGCATCCTGCATCACGGTAACCCGCGCGTGCACCCCCCGGCGATTATCGGGCATGAGGCGGCGGGCGTGGTGGTTAAGGTGGGCAGGAACGTCACGCGCGTGAAAGAGGGAGACCGGGTAGCCATCGGCGCCGACGTGCCCTGCGGACAGTGCCGTTGGTGCCGAAACGGCTTGGGCAATAACTGTGCCATCAACTACGCGGTGGGTTACCAGATACCGGGCGCGTTTGCCCAGTACATGAAGCTTCCCAGACTGTTGCTGGATGAGGGTCCGGTGACGCCCATCCCCGTCAGCATGGATTACGAAACCGCCGCGCTGGCGGAACCGCTTGCCTGCGCCATCAACGGCATGGAACTGGTCAACATGGGGCTGGGCAAAACTGTCGTCATCATCGGCTTGGGACCCATCGGCTGTATGCTGATAGACCTGGCTCGCGCGATGGGCGCCGGCAAAGTGATTGCGGTTCAGCGCAGTAAGGCACGGCTGGAGCTGGCGCGCCAGTACGGGGCGGACGTGTATATCGCGTCGGAAGAGGAGGACGTGGTGGCGCGCTGCCGTGAGGAGACGGACGGGCAGGGACCGGACATCGTCATCACCGCCAGCGCGTCGGTAGAGGCGCACGAGCAAGCCATCGAGATGGTGGCGCACCGGGGTTACGTCAATCTGTTCGGTGGTCTTCCGAAGAGCGCGCGCCCCATGAGTGTTTGCTCCAACACCATCCATTACAAAGAGTGTTTCGTCACCGGTTCACACGGCTCGGTACCGCGCCATCACGAGATGGCAGTGCAACTGCTAGCACAGGGCAGGGTGCGCGTGGCGCCGCTCATCACGCATCGTTTCCCGATATCGCAGATACATGAGGCATTCGCGGTGATGGAAAACCGCGAAGGCATGAAGGTGATGGTGCTTCCGCACGCGCAGTGAAAAAGCCCCCGCCGTTTGGCGGGGGCTGAAGGTACAGGCGTGATCGACTACTGCGGCGCCCGGTCGGGTGGCCAGCCCGTAGCGGGGGTGGTGGTCCACTTGCGCCCGTAGTTGATCAGCTTGGCGTGCCCATCAAAGAAGACTGCGTTGTAGCCCTGCGAGTGGTTGTGGTTCCTGTTGGGCGCCGCGCCACTATGGGCGTCGGGTCCGTCCCAGCCGAACACGCCGCGCTCGGTGAACAGGATGCGTTCGGCGAACCACTCGGACCGCTCGCTGGGCGGGTCATCGACCAGGCTCCGGTAGCCATCAGGATAGCGCACGCAGGGGAACGGACCGGGGTAGCCCGCGCTGCTGCCCGGACACCAGGTGTTGTACACCCAGTTGGGGAACCAGTGATAGGACTGCAAACCCAACCGCATGTTCGTCACCGAGGGATCGCGGAACCTGTCCGATGGACAATACCAGATGTTCTTGTTCTTCTGATAGGGACCGAGCTGGACATGCATCAGCGTGCGGTAGAACTGTGAACCGTAGGCACAGCGGGTGTACGGAGGTCCACCATCGCCTGGGTCGAACCCCTCCCACCAGCCAAAGCAGTCTGCCCATGGTTCGCCACGGTCGCCCGCGTAGTTGTTAACATCCGGGTTCACTTCCCAGTTACGCGCACCGGTGTAGGTGCCCATCGGGAACTTCTCGTCGTAGTCCTGCGAATACATGCGAACCGAGAGACCGATCTGCTTGAAGTTCGAAAGGCAGGACGTCTGGCGCGCCTTTTCGCGCGCTTGCGAGAACACCGGGAACAGGATCGCTGCCAGAATCGCGATAATCGCGATGACCACCAGCAGCTCGATCAGCGTGAACGCGTGTCGCTTCATGAAAGTAACCTCCTTATTGAAATGAATGTTTCTGGATCAACACGCATCTCAGCGTGGTGCAGGCGCCGTGGGCGCCGGGGCGCCTGCTCCGGGCGTCATGCCGCCCATTCGCCGTTGAAACTCTGCCTGCACATCGGACGGTATGCCCGGCGGCTCCTCGCGACCGCCCAGTGGCCGTTTGCCGGTGCCAAACCAGTAGATGCCGCCAATCACCAGCAACACGACTACGATGATGACGATCGCCAACACAGGGGATACCTCACGCTTCATCGACGATGGTTCCTCCCTCCTTGGGAATTACGCGTCGCACGGGACGCGGCTCGCGCCACATCACAGGCACCGACAGGATGAACGTTCGTGGGGTGGTCTGCCTTCCGCTCAGCCAGCTGTCCAGAACCTCCACCGCGATCTCCCCGAGCCGGGAAAAATCGGGCTGAGAGGTCGGGAAGGCAGGCTGGAAGAACCGCGACGTCTCCAGATCGTCGAAGCCAGCCACTCGGATCTGTTCCGGTACGCTGACCCCCAGCTTTAGCAGAGCCCGAATGATGGCTACAGCGGTATTGTCTTCCCATGCGATCAACGCATCGGCAGGCGGAGACAGCTCCATCAATCGGTGTGCGACCTCTTCCGCGTGGAGTGCCTGAGAGGTCAGTGCCTCTTGAGAGAGCGTGATCCAGCTCAGGTATCTGGACGGTACGGGGACGCCCGCATCCTGCATGGCGGCAAGCCAGCCAGCCCGGCGCTCGTGGATCGAGCGGTGCAGATAGTCCTCGTGCAGATGCAGAAAAGCGATGTGCCGGTGACCATGCGCCATCAATGCCTGCGTCATCTCATAACCCAGGCGGAAGTTGTCAAACAACACCATCGGGCGCTCCCACTCTTCCTGACCGATGTCGAAAAGGACAATCGGCACGTTGCGCCAGCGATGTCGAAGGTAATCGTCCGACACCTGATGACGCCAGCGCGTGACCGGGTAGAGAATGATACCGTGCGCGCCTGCCTGCAGGTGCTGTTCTACCAGCTCCTCCTCATGCCGGATGTCGTTATCGGAACTTGCCATCAACAGCTGATAGCCTCGGCGACGCGCCTCCCGCTCGATGCCGTGATAGGACCGCAACACCACCGGCGCGTGAGAACGCGGCGCGATGAAGCTCAGCAGGCGAGTACGGGTCTCCGCAACCGGCGCCGAGCGCAGGTAGATACCACTTCCCTGCCTCGACTCCACCAGCCCTTCCGCTGCCAGCAAAGTCAACGCCTTTGCCACCGTGGGGCGACTGGCTCCCAAAATGCGACGCAGCTCGTGCTGAGTTGGCAGCTTATCGCCGGGACGGGCGCCGGGTCGGCTGATCCACTCCGCTTTGATGCGCTCTGCCAGCAGGACGTATGTCGGTAGCCTTTTCGTAGCGCTCATGGTACACCCATTATAAGATGCCTTTACCTATTTGTCAAGCATTTTCTTAAGTTGATAAGTTGGTTTTCGAGAAACTGATGCGTTTGCGATGCTGCTTCACCTGCGCAGGATACCTGTCTCTTGACGAGCGTGCCGTCTTGTGGTACATTCCGTAATGAGCCGACGTAGCTCAATCGGCAGAGCGGCGGTTTTGTAAACCGTTGGTTAGGGGTTCGAGTCCCCTCGTCGGCTCCATCCGTCAGCCGACACGTGGCAGGACCGGGATGTCCGCCGGCGAACATCCGCCGGAAGTGGGAAGGAGCACAAGGTGAACGTCGGCACGCAACTTGGGCGATACCGTTTCCTGCGCGAGATTGGCGGGGGCGGACTGGCGCAGGTCTTTGAAGCTGAAGACACGATCATAGGAAGAAGGGTTGCGCTGAAGGTTCTCGCCCTGCCACCCGGTATCGCCGACCCCGACCGCTCGCTACTCATCCAGAGTTTCCAGCAGGAAGCGCGTTCCGCAGGCACACTATCCCATACGAACGTGGTCACTCTCTACGAGGTGGGCGAAGCCAACGGCACTTACTCTGTCGCTACCGAACTGCTGACAGGCACCACCCTGCGGGAGATGTTGCGAGAGGGCGAGCCCATTCCTGTGGAACAGGCTCTGTACATTCTTCTTCAGGTGGCGCGCGCACTGGACTACGCGCACAAAGCAGGCGTCGTGCATGGTTCCGTGAAGCCTGCTGAAGAGCCGTTTGGCGTGTTGATTGTGGAGGTCGGCGAGGCGTCTCCCACCACCACCCCCACCGTCGCCACCAACTACGTGCTCAACGATTTCGAGCTGACGCCGGGCTCGTGGCAGGGGGAAACCGAGGGCTTACGTCTGGACAGAGCGCGAGGCGGCGGCAGTCAGGCGGCGTACTGGCTGAGGGCGAGTGGCGTGCAGATAGCGCCGGGCGAAAGTGTTGCCATCTCCTGTCTGCCCGAAACGCGGGACTGGTCGCGCTTCGGGGGCATCATCTCGCTGGACGTGCTGGTGCCGGGCACAGCGCCACCCGACCTGCGCCTGACGGTAGAGGTGGAAGACTCCGCCGGTGGACTGCACACGATGCCCGGCGAGGGCGTGGTGTTGACACCCGGCAGATGGGCAGCCATCACCTGGCAAGCGGGACCTGTGGCGAAAGACGTGGCACGGCTCCGAGTCAAGCTGTTAGCAGGGCAGACGCCCTATCGCGGCTATTTCGGTATAGACCATGTGCGTGCGCAGGGCGCTGCGTCCAGCCCCGCTGCCATTCGCTACAAGGTGCGCGTGGGTCCGTTCACGGATACCGCAGTGCTGGAGCGGGAAACAGCGCGTCTCAAATCGCTGGGCAAATCGCCGTTTCCCGTTCGTGAAGGCGAGAAGCGCTATCTGCAGGTAGGCGCATTCACTACCATCGACTCGGCGCGGCGCGAGCTGGATGCCCTCGTGGCACAGGGCTATCGCGAGGTACGGTGACGAGTTGCTCGTGCACGAAACGTCGGGCAGGGGGCAGGGAACTGCCCCCTGCTAGATGTGGTACTACTTATCCTCCGGGCGGATGCCCATGCCGCTACGGTTGGGGTAGGCAGGGCGCTTCGGCGCGATGTATGGATGGCGCTCGATCTCTTCCAGCATCAGGCGGATCGCCGCATCCAGCTG
>CAKZNX010000142.1 GCA_937132045.1 uncultured bacterium | reverse complement strand
TCAGGGGCGCAGGGTGTGTGCGATTTCCACCTGTGATTTGCCGCCAGCCTGCACCCTCAGCGGCACGCGCCACTGCACCTGCTTGAAGTAGCAAAGCGCCTCGTTGCCGCTCTGGCAGTAATACAGGTCGGCAGTCACCAGTATTTCGCCATCCGACGCCACCTTCACCGGCACACGAAGGGGCAGGCGGTTCAATGCGAAACCTTCCTTTGGCAGTCCGCTAACTGCCGAGGATGGATTCGCGTGCAGGCTGAGGCGCGAGCTGGCTTGCGGGTTCAGCTTGTAGCCGTTTGGCAGGGAGAGGTTCAACACCACCTGCACTTCGCCGGCTTGCACGCTCTGCGTTTCCAGCGCCATCACGTCTGCACGGATGAGCGCAGAAGGCGGACGCAGCTTCTCCATGCCGCGAATGGTCAGTGTCTCCACGCGGCGGGTTTTGAGGTCCGCCACACGGATGACGTGATTGTTGGTGTCGGCGATGTACAGTTTGCCCCCTGCGATGCTCACGCCACCCGGCTCGTCGAAGGTGGGGCGGTCGCCGTCGCGCGTACCAGCGGTGCCGTCACCCAAAAAAGTCTCGATGCGTCCAGTGGCAAGGTGGTAGCGCTTGATCTTATTGTTGTAGGTATCGGCGACGTAGATGGCGCCCTGATGATACACCACGCCCAGCGGATGCTGGAGTCGCGCGCGCCTGCCCTCCCCGTCGATATCGCCGAAGTCGAACAGGTCACCTCCTACCAGAGTGTCCACACGCCCGCTGGGGTTCAGGTCGGCACTGCGCAGAGAGCTGCTTTCACTATCGGCGAAGTACAGCCGTTTGCCGTCGGTGGTGATGCCGGAAGGCTGTGCCAGCGCTGCCTGTGGCAGGTAGCTGTCGAACCGTGCCTCACGTCCACTGCCCGCGTAGGGTTCCACGGTTCCCTTTCGCAGGTCCATCCGCCACAGCTGGTGAATCCCTGCCATCGCAATATAGAGGGTATCGCCCACCAGCACCACATCCCACGGCGAGCTGAGGTCTGTCTCACGGGCTTTACCGCCTTCGGGCCAGAAGCGTGCCTGCATGCCTGTTCCTGCAACGGTGGTCACGGTGCGTCTGCCGAAGTCGATCAGGCGGATGGCGTGGTTCTCCGTATCGGCGACGTACAGGTTCTTGCCGTCAAATGCCATGCCCTGTGGGTGCCGGAACTGCGCCGTCTGAAAGTCACCGTCTTTGAAGCCTTCCTCGCCGCTGCCAATGACCTCCTTGAGAGTGCCGTCCTTGAGCGATACCACCACGATGCGGTTGTGCCCCGAGTCGGCGATGAACAGCTGACCACTGCGCTCGTCCGCCAGCACCTTGCCGGGGAACTCCAGGATACCGCGCGGTGCTTTCTCGCGCTCCAGCTTGAGCTGGAGAGGAGTGCGGTCGATCTCTCCCCGGGGATCATGCTTGCTGATCAGCTCCTGAATCGCGCGGTCGAACGGCTCGAACACGCCCTCCCCGGACCTCGCGCCCACCACCTTGCCAATGGGGTCGATGAGCACCACGGTGGGCCAGGCGTTCACGCCATACCAGCTCCAGATGACCATATCGCGGTCGTTCACCACGGGATGCTCGATGCGATAGCGCAGAATCGCCTGCCGGATATTCTCGCTCTCTTTCTCGGTGGTGAACTTGGCGGAGTGAACGCCGATGACCACCAGCTCATTCGGGTACTTGCGCTCGAGTCGTTTCAGATCGGGGATGATATGCATGCAGTTGATGCAGCAGTATGTCCAGAAGTCCAGCATGACAATCTTGCCACGCAGGTCTTTCATGCGCAGGGGACGATCGGTATTCAGCCATTCCAGCCCCTCCGGAAACTCCGGGGCGTTGACGGCGGGTTGGTATATGGGCATCTGACGGCTCTCCTGTGGAACCTGATGGTGTAGTTGGGGCAGCGCGAGCAGGCTCAAGCCTGCTATCACTGCCAGCCAGACCAACGGCTTGTAGGTGATGGCATGAGCACGGTTCATACCTCTAGTATCGATAAATGCAGACAAAAGGTTCCTTCACCGAGCGATGACGCAGGCTTTGCCGGTGCCACACGGAACATGCGCTCTTGTCGGGGAGAGAAAAGCCCCCTCTACTCAGGAGAGGGGGCTGCGTGGCAGGCTGGTCATTTGCCGGAAGCTCGCTGCTGGAGACCCTTGAAGAAGTTGTTCCAGTATTCCGCGCCGCGCTGGGCGAACTGACCCATCTTCGGGTCGGGCTTGAAGGGGTTGAAGTCCTTCATGGCTGCAGGATCGGGCATCTGCCACTGACCTCCGCCCGGTCTGCCAGCACCACCCGGACCACCGGGACGAGCGCCATTATTACCGCCCGGTCGCGCACCGGGAGCACCACCCGGAGCACCTCCGGGTCCGCCCGGTCGCATGCCCATACCACCGCCCGCGCCACCGGGTCCGCCACGGCGGTTGCGTCGTTCGGCTTCGATGCGCGCCATCGCGTTGAGCTGGCTCACGTTCAGTGCCGCCTTAATCTGCTTGAGCGCATTTTTGGCGTCGTCCTGCGTCATCTTCGGCTTGTTGCGCAGAGGTTGCAGTACCGCCAGGATCTTCTTCGCCTGCGCCGGCGTCAACCGCGTCTTCTGGTCCTTATCCAGTTCCTCCAGCGTTCGGAGAGTGCTGGTCAGCTGGAAGGTGTAGCGATGTGCTTCGCGCCACTTGCGGAACTCCTCCATCCGCCGCTGCATTTCGGGGGTCATCTGGAATCCCCCTGCCCCCGGGGGTGGCTGAGCCACTGCTGCGATAGCGGTCAACACCATCAACAGCAGTCCAGCCCACAGTGTCTTTCGTTTCATCATACCGTTCCTCCCTTGTCGTGGTTTATCACTCATAGCGCAATGCCTCGATGGGGTTCAGTGACGACGCCTTCTGAGCGGGGTAGATGCCGAAGAAGATACCAACCCCTGCCGAGAAGCCGAATGCCAGCAGGATCGGCTGTGGCGAGATCTGCACCTGCCACCCTGAGGTGCTTGCCAAAATGTAGGATGCACCTAAGCCGGCGCCGATACCGATGAGACCACCCACCAGGCTCAGCGTCATCGCCTCGATAAGAAACTGCAGAAGGATGTCGCGTCGCTTGGCGCCCACCGCCTTGCGGATACCGATCTCGCGCGTGCGCTCGGTCACCGACACCAGCATGATGTTCATGATGCCGATGCCGCCTACCAGCAGAGACACGCTGGCAATCCCCGCCAGCAGGAGGGTGAACGTGCGCGACACATCTTCCGCCGTTTGCACGAACTCCGCCTGATTCATAATGCGGAAGTTGTTCTCCTGCCCTGGGTTGAGCCGCTGGCGGCGGCGCATCAGGTTTTCCACCTCCTGGTACGCCGCGCTCATGCGTTCCTCACTGACTGCCTGCACGCTGATGCTGTTGATGAAGTCTATGCCGAAAAGGCGACGCATGGCGGTGGTGTATGGCACGAAGATGATATCATCGGGGTTTCCGAACCCCTGCGCTCCCTTCGGAGCCAGAACACCGACCACCTTGAAGCCGATCCCCCGAATGCGGATGGTTTTGCCCAGCGCCGACGAACCGTTGAACAGGTTCTCATACACCGTCTGCCCGATCACGCACACACGCGCCATCTGGTCCACTTCGCGCGCCGCGATGAACCGTCCTTGCTGAACCGGATAGTTGCGGATCTCGGAGTACTCGGGCGTTACCCCCGTGATGTTGGTATTGGTGTTCCGGTTCTTGTATTTCGCCTGGGCGTTTCGGCGCACCTCTGGCGAGGCAGCGCGCACCGAGGGACACCCGCGCCGGATAGCGTCTACATCCTCGGGCTTCAGTATCTGCATCGAGCCAAAGCCGCCCCATGCCGCGCCTGTACGTTGCTGACCCGGGAACACAACCAGCACGTTCGTGCCCAGCTGCTGGATACGCTGCATGGTCTGTTCGCGCGCGCCCTGCGCCACCGAAATCATGGCAATCACCGCGCCCACGCCGATGATGATGCCCAGCATGGTCAGTGAGGAGCGCAGCTTGTTTGCCAGAAGGCTACGCAGGGCTATCTGGAAGTTCTCGATAAAGTTCATGCGCTCACCTCCTTGGCATGGGTGGTGGACCGCCGAAGAAGGGCATACCCATGCCACGCGGCATACTGCCACTGCTCTGCGTCTGTGCTTGCGGCTGGATAACCTGCGTTACCACTTCTTCGCCTTCCTGCAGTCCACTGGCGATCTCGATGGTGTCGTTGCCTTCCAGTCCGATCTCCACATCGCGCCGTTTGGGTGCGCCGCCCTCCATCACCTGAACGTAGTACTTGCCGTTATCTTCTTTCACCGCCTCGGCAGGCACTGCCAGCACGTCCTCCTTGCGGTCTACCACAAACTCACAGGTAGCGTTCATGCCGGGCTTCAGGCGGGCATCCGGGTTCTCGATCTCCACCCGCACATACACTACGGTCACGTTCTGTTCCACTACCGCCCTCGGGTCGATGCGGGTGACCACTCCGTCAAAGATCTCGCTGGGGTAAGAATCCAGCGTCACATCCACCCTCTGCCCCGGCTCGATGAAGGCGATGTCGGTCTCGTCCACCTGCACGTCCACGAACATCCGGCTCGTATCGGCAATCTGCACGATGCTGGTGCCCTGTGAGAAGACGTTGGTGCCGGGCGGAACGATGGTGCCTTCCTCCACATACTTCTGGATGACGACCCCGTCACGCGGAGCAACGATGGTGGTACTGCGCAGCTGTTCCTGCGCGTTTTGCAGGCTCGCCTTGCTGCGCACCTTTTGCGCCTGAGCCGAGCGAATATCCGCCTCGCGGACGCGGTTCTGCAGGAGGTTAGCCTCCGCCTGCTTCAGCGATGCCTCCGCCTGCTGGACAGCTGCCTCTGCCTGCCTCACGTCCGCCTCGCGCAGGGCTACCTGCTCGGCATTCGTACGCGCCGACTCCAGCGCCGCCTGTGCCTCCTCTAGGCGTCTCTGCGCGTTGCGCAACTGCGTCTGCAGGTCTCGCTCCATCACTGCCAGTCGCTTCTGTGCGGTGTCGTACTGCGCCTTTGCTACATCGCGCTGGGTGCGGGCGGTATCCACCGCCTGCTGAGAGACGAACCCCTTGCGTAACAGCTCCTCCTGCCGCGTCAGGTTCTTCTCGGCGTTCTCGTA
>CAKZNX010000141.1 GCA_937132045.1 uncultured bacterium | reverse complement strand
CCGTCCGAACAGCTTGGTGGAGGGTATCTGCAGCTCGGGCGACACGGGATGCATGAAAGCCACGCGGATGTCGAAGGGGTCGAGTGAGCGGCGGTCGTATGGATAGCCAGCCAGCTCCGTGCCCGCGCCGTGCGACACCGCTGCCATCAGCCCGCTGAGCGACTGATCCAACAGGATGAGGCGCGGGTAATCGTGGGTGGTGGCGCCGGCGACGGAGTAGGCAAGGTACACCTCCGCCAGCTGCATGAGGCTGGTGTGGATGTTGGAAAGGTTAACGCGGTCGGTGTCGGACACCACAAGGGTCTCCTGCACGTCCGCATTGGTGACATCCTCGATGCTGGCGAAGGGCACCGGCACGTAGGCGACGAGCGACACCCCACGGTTCAGGTCCCAGCGCTCGTACTGCACGACGGGTGGGTCGCTTTTCAGCCGGACAGACCCTTTGGCGCCATAAGCACCGCCGAAGAAGACCACGAAATCCTGAAAGGCGTCCTTGTAGCACGTGCCGTCGATAGCGACGAAGTCAATGCGGTCGGTGTTGAGGATGCGCTCTGCCACCTCGCGCAGGCGTCGTCGCGTGCCTTCGGAGCGGAACCTGTCGGCAAACGGGATAACGAGGCGGTGAAAGAAACGGTGATAGAAGGCGCAGCCGTTTTCGAGGCGGTCACGATATAGCTGCTCGTAGATCTCTCGCGAGTATACGAGCGAGCGGTGATAGCCCTTGAAAATGTCCGACAGGATGGACATACTGCGCCCCAGCTACAGAGGGTGTTGGAGATGTTATAGAAAATTGCGGCACCCTGGCTAATGAACGAGGGTGAAGCTCAAGGCTGTACTAAGGAGCCGGTATGCGGTGGGATTGTGCCATACAAGAGGCACGCCTTTAACTGTGCGTGCAGCACGGCGCATCACTGAAGTTCTTTACCACAATCCGCCCAAGTCATTGCAACTTTTTATCAGAAACGGCGTCTGAATATTCATAGAGACGATGATATTGACGACAAAGAGTTTGACTAATAGGTAGAATCACTATTTGCAGAGACCAGACGACACGCCTTAGTTTTGATACGTATGGCGTAACATCCAGCGATGGAGGTAGGAGGAAAGATGGAACGCGCCGAAGAAATTCAAGAGATAGTTCGGCAGCACGGTATTCGTCGATTGGTTCATTTTACACCGGAAAAGAACCTAAAGACTATCTGCGAGAGAGGGCTGCTGTGCCGACAAGTGTTGAACCGTCTCAAGATACCGTATATCTTTACGGATGACCGGCTTGTTTCCCAGCACAAGTGGCATGCCAGATTTGTGTCCGTGTCGATAACATTTCCCAACGACTTAATGTTCCTTGCAGTTCGCCAACGACTGCGCTTTGAGCCTTTTGTCGTTCTTGGCATTAGTCCTGAAGCTCTGTGGCGGTGCAAGTGTCTCTACTTGCCGATGAATGCCGCAAGACACGAGTTCCAGTCTGCGAATCTAGAAAGTTATAGTTCACCAGAAGCATTGAGCAACCTGTTTACGGGCGAAGGGAGACCTCATGGACTTCCAAAAGCTTACACATCCGACCGGCAAGCGGAGGTACTGGTTGAGACATGCTTGCCTCCCGAGTTCATCCGTGAGGTATTCGTGGAGAACGTCCCGCAAAAGGAGCGGGTGGATGTGATGTTGCGACCCTTTAACCGGCAAGCACTGCTCCGGCAAGCCCTATTCCGACGCCATCCATACTCTCCGCTATTCGAGCGACAGCTAATAGGAGAACTGATTCATGGCTGAGCGCCCCGTTTTCGTAGTCGAAAACGACAAGGTAAGAGTTCGCATTGTTAAATTCGTTTGGGTACCCGGTCAAGCTCTCACCCAAAGGCAGAAATGCATTCGTAACCTGCATCGGGCGTGGAGCGAAGAGACGGGGCAACCATCAAGCAAGATACTGGAGGTGTCTACCAAGTCGGAGTCGTCTCTCGGAAGAGCATTGAGCGCTTTCAATCTGACACTACCGGTGAAGTGCTCCAATGGCAAAGAGGGGACAGCCTCGCTCGAATCCGTCTTTCAAGCAAGCAAGGTCTTTGAAAATGGCGGACCCTTCGAAGCCCTGATGTTCGCGAAGCCGCGGGATGCAAAACGCGACCCGAGGCTGAAAAGCTCAGGCAGGTTGATAGCCTTCCGTTTCGACGACACAGAGTGGGACGTCAAGGAGCCGCCCTCGACCGTGTTCTACGACTGGTTGTACTGTAAAGCCCTTGTAGCCCAAAGGGCAATCGTCGATCAGCTGCTTCGTGAAGGCTTCAAGGCGTTTACCGACATCGAGTTCAATCCGGTGAAATCGATTAATTGTCAGGCAAGGTCTGCTGCACTTGTGGTGGCGCTGCGTGGAATGTTCTCCTTCGATGATTTACGGAAACTGGTGCAGGACACGAAGGAGTTCGAATTGGTCCACAACGAGATTATGCAGAGCGATGCTGACTGGTTATTGACCCCGCAGAAAGCAACACAGGACGCTGTTGACTGTCGTACAGCAGACCTGTCGTCGAACAGTGTTAAAGAGCAATTACGTGATGACCCGGTTCAAGCGGAGCCGCCGAAGAAACGCAAGAACAGACGGCAGCAGTCACAGGGTGCGAAAGCCGCCAAAAAGGGGCAGTCAGCCGAGCCGAGCACAGCATCGGCTTCAAGCAAGCCCAAGCGAAAACAGAGGAAAGCCGACAACCAGCTGTCCCTTGAGCTCAACACGCCTGCCGTCGCTGAGGTCACGTTGAGCGAGCCACCGTCAGCCTCTGCGTAGGTGCAGAAAGCCCGCGAGGCTGTCAAACAGGAATTATTTGCCTACAGCCAGGCGTGATACGTTCGCGTCGAGTCGTCCCAGTAGGGCGTTACGCGAGCGTGCATCGCGGAGATGTCCGTCTCGGTCATCGGGGTGAAGTTCCGCGCCGCTTTCAGCCACTCGCGCCATTGCTGAAGATTGTCCACTCCCACCACGGCGGTATGAATGGGGTGGCTCAGGGCATAGCGCAGAGCCTCGGCAGGGTTCAGCCTTCCTGCCTGCATCAGTTTGCCCAGCGCGGGCACCTTCATCACCGC
>CAKZNX010000140.1 GCA_937132045.1 uncultured bacterium | reverse complement strand
AGCCAGTGCATCACGCGCGTTTTGATGAGCGGGTAGTCCAGCAGGCGGTTTGGATACTTTCCCTGCGGCACCCACGCCACGTAGAACCACAGTTCTGCCCCGCGTGCCTGCGCCCGGCGGTAGCGGTTGTACCACTGCTCAAGATAGTTCAGTTGCGGCACCCAAACCTCCAGATAGCCTTCCAGATTGGGCACATGAATGGCGTCGATGCGTGGAAGGTCCGGCGCCAGGCGTTTCACCCTTTCGGATAGCTGTTTCCATGACTCGACGTTCACCTCGATCGGTTCATCTGCTACATGCAGGAGAGTGCGCTGAAGCCATCCCTTCTGCCGCAAATGCTCCTGCAGGGCGGGAAGCCACTCCTCGACCGCCAGCCACTCCGTTTGACTGCTCGCCTCGTTGTCACAGCGCATCTGCCATGCCACGAAGTTCCTGTCTTCCCATTGTCCGTGTTCCCGTCCGCCGACGTGCCACAGTTCGATGAGATCGAACCCCGCTTTCAGGAAGGTCTCCACCCAGCGGTCAAACGCGCTGAAGTCGTAATGCACCTTGCCATCCGCATTGCGGCTGGCGCGCACCAGCGACCAGGGCGTCCAGATGGTGTTCTGGTGATACTGGCGCATCAGGCGGGCAGTGCGCTGCAGGACTTGCCAGAAACCCTCCGAGAGATAGCCCACGCCGTGGTGTCTCGCCAGCGCCTCGGGGGTCATCCAGACTGTGACACGCAGGCGAGGACGTTCGGGGAAGGCGAAGCCGTACACGGTGAGGCGCACGGGAACCTGTATCGTCTCCTTGTCTGTTCGAATGGTTATGGTACCGCGGTAGTCTCCGGGCGGGGTGCTTTCAGGCACGCGCCAGTGCACGTAAATAGGCTGGTTCGCGTCAGGGCGGAGGTCAACGGTTCGTTCCTCCAGTAGTCCATCAGGAAAGTCAGCAGGGGCTTCGCGCACAAGTTCCTCCCTCGGTGTGGCTGTGGAGTTCTTGCTGGCACGATGGTACTCGACGAAGGCGTACGAGAAGGCGCTTCCGGGAACCACTTCGCGCCCCGAATGCCTCTGCAGCGGGGAACAATCCACGCTTTCCACCCGTCCACCTTCTGGCGTCCGCAGGACGATCTGCGCTCCCACACGCTGGTTGCGCGCTGCCGATATCTGCACTGCACGCCGTGCTTCTGCAGGCGGTGGCGTGTCGCGAAACACGTTGTGCAATGCGTGTGTGCACCACCACGTCATGCCCGGCTGGACGGTTGCCAGCAGACCGATGACCCACAGCATGGCATCCTCTCCTCGCCCCGTTGTTTGATGGCATGTTCTAACCGCCCAACGCGGTTTCCTGCAATGGATTGCGTCAGGAGGTGCTCATGCGAGGTGCACTGAACATGATTCCCTCCCGATGCAAAGAGAGTTGACCGCGGCTAGAAACTCCAAAAACCATTGAACGACCTGTCATAGGCCCTTATTCCGATGGTTCTGTTATAAGGAGGGTACGGCAGAACGAGGAAGAATTCGTTGGCTTCGGTCAACAGGTCGGCAGGGGGCTTCGCCTCTTCGGAGGAGATGAGGCTGCGCAACCAGTGGAGATACCCCGCGGCATATTCCATGACCTGGGGGAACAGCTCGGTGGGGATCCGTTTCGTGGAAATCTCCACACGCTCCCCTCGTTCATACTGAGCCAGCTCCTCAGGCGTCAGCAACTTCAGCAGCTCTGGCAACAACGTCTCTGTTCCCTTCTCATGAGGCGGGCGCCGATCCTGCATCTGTGCAATCTGCTCCTCCTCCTGACGCTTCGCCTCCTCCGAACGACGTATCACCACCTCCTGAGCACCGTTCAGCAACACCGTCAACGCCTCCAGTATCTCCGAGGGCGAAGCGCCACGCCAGCGGGCGAACACGCGCAGATTCTGCAGGTGCTTCTCCACCTGCACCCCCCACCCTGTCTGTTTCGTCAGCTCCTGCACCAGCCGGCTAACGCTCACCCCATAGGCATGTACATCGAGGCGCATCATCCCCGCCGGCAGCTTCTGTACCTTTACCTCTAGTCTGCCCTCCGGCGACCAGCGCATAGAGCCCTGCTCGACGGTCTGCCTGTCTAGTACTCGTCGATACGCCCAGCGCGGAGAGCGCATGACCATCGTCCTGCCTGCCGGAATGACCTCTCGTTGAAACAGTGCCGCCACCACCAGCAGTGCATCGCCAACCGGCTTATTCTGGATGCGAACCGTGGCAAACGGTTCATGGACGAGATGCAGCTCTGCCAGCAGGTTGAGGTCAGTATTTCCGACAAGGGCTTCGCAGGCTTGCGGAAAGAAGACATTCTCCAGGTTGAATCTGATGCGTGCCTCGGGGGCGGTAATCTGGGCGTGACTTCTCGCCACAGCAAGGGCGATGACCGCGATACAGAACAAGCGTAATGGCTTGAGCATGTTGTGTCCTCCCTTATGCGTGCTTCAGCCAGGGCAGGCAAGGTGCCGTCCTCCTGAACACTACGAACCGCCTCCGGGCGGCTGGGTGCTAGGTGGTTGTGTTGATGGTGGACGGATGATAACGGTCTGCACTACGTATATCGTATCGTCACGAAATACGTCTGATGCTGGACGGTCGTTGTATAGCTTCCCGACATCGAGCCTGCGCACCTCAGTGGTAACCGCTAACGCCTTGCCGGAGATGCCCCACGTAATCGTGCCATCCGCTCCAACGCGCGAAATCCCATATGATAGAGTATTTGGTTGCATACTGTCAATGCGGTCGGGAAGTATGCGACAAGTATCGTCCCTCACTTGTATACCGAGAAGTAGGGTGTCCTTGTCTAAATGAGTGATGGCGTAGTAGAAGTAGCTACCTGAGATAGCCGAAACGGGATCTGTTACAGTACCCCCCGACATCTGTGGTAGATTCGATGGAAACTGCGTCTGAGCTGGACATCTGGTGGCAACCATACTCGCAACAATGCACGCCAGAATCCAGCAACCTATCAGTCGGCACATTGTTGAACCTCCTTCTGGTAAAGCGATATGCTTCTTAATTATACCGCTCGAAAAAAAAAGCAAGACGGACTGTGAAGGCTGGTTGAGACAGTCACCCGGACTCATCGGAAGGTGAGCACAGGAAGAAAGTGCTTGCACTCGAAACGCAACGTCCTGTACGATATACTGAGTATCAGCTTCGCAAGGCGGAGGGTGAAGTATGGTTATCCTCTATATTACGCTGAACACCGGCGAGGAAGCTCGCACCATCTCCCGCGTTCTGCTGGAGAAGCGCCTGGCAGTGTGCACCAACTGGTTCCCCATCACCTGCGCCTATCGCTGGAAGGGCGACATCGTGGAGGAGCCGGAGACGGTGCTGATCGTGAAGACCCTGCCCGAGATGTATGATGCCATCACCGAGGAGATGCGCAGGCATATCTCCTACACGAACTTCATCGCGCAGATCGACGTGCCGAGAATCAACAGTGAGTTCGCGCAATGGTTGAAAGAGGAGATCGGCGTGTCTGACGAGAACAGCTCTGCATAGCAGGAGGTATGCCGGTGCCGACGGTGTGGCGTGTAGCGATAGTGGCGGTGTTGGTGGGGTGGCTGGCAATACGAGTGCTGGCGCAGTCCACCGGGTCCGCGCCTGCCCTGCCCAGCCTTCAGGCTCTGCGCTGGGAGGAGAGCGTGCTGAACATCCTGACCTCCGGCAAGGTCACCGTCAACACGTTCACCCTGCGAGAGCCTCTGCGTGTAGTTATCGACCTCTCGCCATGCACACTGCCCACCGAAGCCATCCAGCCCGAAGGCGATGCGCCGACCGTGGTGGAGCGAGTGCGCTGGGGGCAGTTCAAAGAGGATGTGGTGCGCGTGGTGCTGGACCTGCGAGACAACACGCAATACGCTCTCTCGACCCTGCCGGAAGGCAACCTTGCGATGCTGGCGCTGGGGGCAGGCAACCCCTCGCCTTTGGTTCAGCAAGCCGGCGCGACGCCAGCCAGCAGCAATCCGGCGAAAACGAACCCTGTCCAGCCGCCGGCTGAACTGCTCGCCGTGGAATGGCAAACCACCGAAGAGGATGCGCGTCTGAGAATGCAATTGACCCGACGGGTGCCCGTGCGCCTGCGACCGTTGAAGGAGGGCTACAGCCTGATACTGGAGATGCCTCAGGTGAAACCGGGCGCAGACCTTCCCTCCAACTGGGACCCGAAGCATCCGCTGGTGGATGCGGTGGAGTTCGCCGGTGACGCGACAGGCACTCGCTCGACAATCCGCATCCGCACCACCCGCGCCGCCAGCCTTAGTGTGGAGTACGATAAGGACCAACCGGTCATCACTCTGGCGGTCAACCGTCCACGCAACGCGCACGGCAAGCTCTCGGAAAAGCACATCGTGATCGACCCGGGGCACGGTGGCACCTCCAAAGGCGCCGTGGGACGCGACGGAAACTCGGTGGTTTACGAGAAGGATATCGCGCTTGCCATCGCCCTGCTGGTGCGCGACCTGCTGCTGAAAGAGAAAGCCACTGTGACGATGACACGCGAGGACGATAGCACGGTGGACCTTTACGACCGCCCGAAGCTGGCAAACGAGAAGGGCGCCGACTTCTTCATCAGCATCCACTGTGACTCCACGCCCAAGCCCAACTCCGCCAGTGGAACGACCACCTACTTTCACGCCTCAGACCCCGACGGGCGCGCGCTTGCTCAGGCGATACAGAAACACGTCGCTGCGGTCACCGGGTTGCCCAACCGCGGTGCCCAGACAGATACGGCTATTTATCAGTCCGGATTTGCTGTACTTCGGCGCAGTGAGATGCCGGCGGTGCTGATCGAGGTGGCGTATATCAATAACGACAAAGACCGCGCCAAACTGAAGGACCCGAAGTTCCAACGGAAAGTCGCCGAGGCGATTGTGGCGGGGCTGAGGGCTTATGTGGAGGGAGAGAAGGAGGCTCGGCTGGTGCAGGATGAGGTGCAGATTCGTCCCGCCTCCAGCGAGGGTGAGGATGAACGCATTCAAACACCGGAGCAACTGTAGGTCATGAGAAGCCGATGGATACTGCTGGTGGTTCTGCTGGCGATACTTGCTTTCGGAGGGGGATACTGGTACGCCAGTCGCCGTCCCGAACTCACTCCCCAACCCGATGAGAAACCCGTGAAACCCTCCGTTGTGGTGTTCGTCCCGCTGGAAGAGAACGGAAAGTACCGGTGGGAGGCGAAGCCGGTGCCTGTTGCCAATGGGGAGGACGCCCTCCGCATCGCGCTGGAGCATCTGCTGATCACCCGCGATACCCCCTTCCCGCAGGGCACACGCCTGTTACGGGTGGTGGTTTCCGACGGGGTGGCGGAGGTGGATTTCAGCCGCGAGCTGCTCGACAACTTCCCCGGCGGCTCCACCACCGAAGCGCTGATTGTGGAGAGCCTGTGCCGGACGCTGGCGCAATTCGCCGACGTGGAGAACGTGCGCGTTCTGGTGGAAGGGAAGCGCATCGACACCATCGGCGAGCACGTGGACCTGTCGGAGCCGGTGCCGGTGCGTCAGCCCACTGCCACCTCGCCGTCTGCACCGGTAACGAACTGACCCTGCTGGCATAGTACGAACACACCTGAATCGGCTTCTCCGGTGCGGTTCAGTCTGTCAGTCAGTTGTGCGAATTGTCTCCACTGCGCACGGGAGTGCATCTCCGGGCGATGTTCCATGCCGGGAATGCCCTGCTGATACAGCTCGCTGGCGTGCAGGTGCATGGGCAACGCGTCGAACGCCACGTGCTCGACGATGTAGCCGCATCGTCCCGCCAATTCGTGCATCCCCTGCACGGAGGGAATGCTCAGGTGACGGGGCGCGTCCAGCTGGAACCAGTCGGTGTCGTAGTGTTTCCAGTGGTAGGAACCTGCCAGCGGCAACCGCACCAGCACTCTGCCTCCCGGCTTCAGCAGTTGTTTTGTCAGTGATAGCTCTGCCTCCGGGTCGGCAACGTGTTCCAGCACGTGGTGATACATCAGCACATCGTACGGCTCTGGCTGGCTGGCGATGTGCTCCGCCAGCGTACGCCGATACACAGGCGCCTTCCCGCCAACGGGCTGGTCGGAGGGGTAGAAGGGGTCAATGCCCTCCACACGGCGGAAGCCGACCTCGTGCAGAATGAGCAGAAGCAATCCGCTCCCACAGCCAACGTCCAGCACGCGCGCATCTGGCGACAGGTTGAGCAGACGGACACTGCGCACGCGCGGGTCCTGCTGGGGGTGAACAAGCAATACGAGCCTGCCCAGCCATCCTTTGCCCGTCGCCAC
>CAKZNX010000139.1 GCA_937132045.1 uncultured bacterium | reverse complement strand
ACCCTGCGCCCGTGCACCTGAATCTGTCTCGCCCGGGAACGCCGTCCGGCAGGCAGTATCTCCACCGCATCGCCCACGCGCACCCGACCGCTCACCAGCGTGCCGGTCACCACCGTGCCGGCTCCCGCCAGTGTGAACACACGGTCAATCGGCAGGCGGAAGGGGGCGCTGGTGTTTCGGGCAGGCACGCGCTCCACTGCCTCCTGCATAGCGGTCAGCAGGTCATTCAATCCCTGTCCGGTCACCGCCGATACCGGCAGCACCGGCGCATCCTCCAGCGGAGTGCCATGCAGAAACTCGCGCACCTCTTCGCGCACCATCGCGAGCCAGTCGTCGTCCACCAGGTCACACTTGGTTAGCGCCACCACGCCCGCTTTCACGTCCAGCAGGCGCAGGATGTCCAGATGCTCGCGCGTCTGCGGCATGATGCCCTCATCGGCAGCGATCACCAGCAGAACCACGTCCACGCCGCCCGCGCCTGCCAGCATGTTTTTCAGGAACCGCTCGTGTCCCGGCACATCCACAATACCCACCACCCGCCCATTGGGAAGTTGCAGGGAGGCGAAGCCCAGGTCAATGGTCATACCCCGTTCCTGCTCTTCCTTCAGGCGGTCGGGATTGATGCCGGCGAGGGCGGTGATCAGGGTGGATTTACCGTGATCCACATGCCCTGCCGTGCCGATAATCACGTGCTTTTGGGTCGGTGGCATCTCCATGACTTTCCATACCGCCTTGCTCGAAAGGATTTCGTGATTCGAGTATACCGCCCTTTAAAGGGGTACCGCCGTTCTTAACAATTCTCTTAACAATTGCGCGCGGTGGGGTGTCTTGACAGTGTGCCGAACTCACGATACACTAGGCATGTGTTAAGAAGTTCGCGTTCTGGAGGTTTGTATTCTTGGGAACAGCCTATACCCCGGGTCTGGCGGTTAGCGCCCACGCTCTGATTCGCAAAACGCGACGGTTACCCCTGAAGGGAACGGTTGTGGTGGAGGAAGGGCAGGAGGTCACGCCGGACACGGTTGTCGCCCGGGCGGAGATTCCGGGCATCATGCAGACGGTCAGGGTGGCAGAGCAGCTGGGTGTTCAGCCGGACGAGCTGCCGAGGATGCTGCGGGTGAAGGTGGGCGATGCCGTGCAGGTGGGCACGGTGCTTGCCGAGTCGCGCGGACTGTTCGGTCTGTTCCGCACAGAGGTCAAATCGCCCATAGAGGGTACGGTGGAGCTCATCTCCGAGGTATCCGGGCATGTGGGCATCCGTGAGAAACCCACCCCGCTGGAGGTGCGTGCCTATATCGCCGGCGAGGTGGTGGAGGTCATCCCGCAGGAAGGGGTGGTGGTGGAGACGCATGGCTCGCTGGTACAGGGCATCTTCGGCGTGGGCGGCGAGCGCCTCGGCGAGATCAGGATGCTGGTGGACAGCCCCGAAAAGCCTATCACCGATGAAATGATTAATCCAAGCCTGGCGGGCAAGGTGATTGTGGGCGGCGGCTTCATCTCCGGTTCTGCCCTGCGGAAAGCGGGCGAGGTTGGCGTGGTGGGCATCGTGGTCGGCGGCACGCTGGACACCGACCTGGTGGAGTTTCTCGGTTATGATATTGGCGTGGCTATTACCGGTCACGAGGACATTCCGTTGACGCTTGTTCTCACCGAAGGTTTTGGTGAGATTCGCATGGCACAGCGCACGTTCAACCTCCTGCGCAGTCTGGAAGGCAGAATGGCATCCATCAACGGTGCGACGCAGATCCGCGCGGGCGTTATCCGTCCGGAGGTGATTGTGCCTCGCCCCGAGCTGGCGGACGAGGCGCTGCCGCGAGCGGCTTTCGAAGCGCAGGTGCTGGAGGTCGGCAGTCATGTGCGCATCATCCGCGAGCCCTACTTTGGAAAGCTGGCGACGGTGACTGCTCTTCCGCCGCAGCTCGTGGAGATTCCGACGGGCGCGATGGTGCGCGTGCTGGAGGCTCAGCTGGAGGACGGAGAGCAGGTGGTGGTACCCCGCGCCAACGTGGAGATTATCGCCGAGTGAAAGACACCCTGCCACACCGAGCCGTGCCATTGCCCTACAGAGCGGAGGGTGTTTCATAGAGGCTCCGCGGTTGTCGTCTGGGAACCAAACCCCCCGCCCCTTCCCCGCGTTGGGGAGAGGTCGGGAGAGGAGTCTGGGACAGCTTGCGAAAGCCTTTCTGGGGACGACCTCGGGACCTGCGAGGATTTATGAAACACCCTTTACGTAGCGCTGCGGAAGCATCTCGAAAGACCAGAGGTGAGCGATGAAAATCATGGTGGTTGACGACGAGCAGCCCTTGCTGGACGCCCTGCAATACGCTCTGGAGCGCGAGGGGTTCGAGGTGGTCACCGCGACCGACTCGGAGGAGGCGCTGCAGCTCTGCAGCGATCAGAACCCGGACCTGGTGTTGCTCGACGTCATGCTACCCACCCGCACCGGCTTCGAGGTGTGCCAGATTCTGCGTAAACGCAGTAGTGTGCCCATCATCATGCTCACCGCCAAGGGCGCCGAGGTGGACCGAGTGGTGGGGCTGGAGATCGGTGCGGACGACTACGTGACCAAGCCGTTCAGTATGCGCGAGCTGATGGCGCGGATCAAGTCGGTGCTTCGACGGGCGTCTGCAGGCGCTGTGGTCACGGGACCCGTGCTGAAATCGGGCGACCTGACGCTGGATGTCAATCGTTACGAGGCGCGACTGCGCGACGAGCCGCTATCGTTGTCGCCTAAAGAGTTTGAACTTCTGCGTTTCCTGATGGAGCATCCCGGTCAGGTCTTCTCGCGTCAAACCCTGCTGGATCGGGTGTGGGGCGAGGACAGGTACATCGAGGAGCGTACTGTGGACGTTCATATCCACTGGCTGCGCGAAAAGATCGAACCCGACCCACGCAAGCCAAAGTACCTGCTGACGGTACGCGGGGTGGGCTACAAATTTCGGGGATGAGCCATGATTAGCGTGCTACCATGGCTGCTGGTGCTGCTGGTGGGCATCGCAGTCGTGGTGCTGTTGCTCAATCTGCGTCGTACCGAGGAACAGGTCGCTCCCTTCCGCCAGCGGTGCGACGAGATCAATGCAGAACTGCAATACTACCGCACGCTGCTGAACCACGTGATGGAGTCGTTGCAGGATGCGGTTCTGCTGGTGACGGCGGAGGGCGTGATTACCTCGGCGAACCCTGCCGCCATTCGTCTGTTTGGAGAGGGACTGCTGGGACAGACCCTGCTTCAACGCACGCTGTGCTACGACCTGAACCTTCTGCTTACCCGCTGCGTGCAGACCTGTCGCCCTC
The DNA here is from genome assembly GCA_937132045.1 of uncultured bacterium. Taxonomy (GTDB): domain Bacteria; phylum Armatimonadota; class HRBIN16; order HRBIN16; family HRBIN16; genus HRBIN16. The sequence continues at coordinate 15,080 of CAKZNX010000139.1, read as the reverse complement.
AGCATTCAGAGCTCCAGCTGAACCATCCACTATCCCGCACCGTGTTTGTGCGCATCCTGCCCCTGCCCACCGCCTTGGATGCGGCGGAGGCGATGTATCTGGCGGTCTTCACCGACATCAGTGCGTTGCGAAGGCTGGAGCAGGTGCGCAGCGACTTCGTGGCGAACGTCTCGCATGAACTGCGTACCCCACTGGCGTCTATCCGTGCCAATGCGGAGGCTCTGCTGCAATCTCCACCCGACGACTACGCCATCCAGCGCCGTTTTCTGGAGACCATCGTGCAGCAGACCGAGCGTCTGACCCGCATGACCGATGACCTTCTGGTGCTGGCGAAAGCGGAAGCGCGCCCCATCCCGCAGACTCAGGAAGTGAACCTGCAGGACATTCTACGTTCACTCGTCGAGCAGTTAGGCCCGCAGGCGGAGCAGGCGAACGTGGCAGTGAAAGTGGAGGTGCCGACGGACTTCGCGGTGTACGCTCAGCGCGACCAGCTGGAACAGATACTCTGGAATCTCATCGATAACGCCATCAAGTACAACCGCCACGGCGGCGAGGTGGTGGTGCGGGCGCGCAAGACCTCTGAAGGTAGCGAGATTGTGGTGGAGGACACCGGCATCGGCATCCCCCACACCCATCTGGAGCGCGTCTTCGAGCGGTTCTACCGGGTGGACAAAGCGCGCAGCCGAGCGAAGGGCGGCACCGGGCTGGGGCTGTCCATCGTGAAGCATCTGGTGGAGTCGCATGGAGGGAGGGTATGGGTGGAGAGCGAACTGAACGTGGGCAGCCGGTTCGGCGTCGTGCTGCCGGATAGCCGAATTGAGCCGGTGGAGACCGCAGCGGCTTCATGACCTCTGTTACTGTGAATATGGCGCTGATGTGCCTCGCCTCGCTGAGTGCGGGCTTTTTCGATGCCATTGTGGGCGGTGGCGGACTAATTCAGATCCCTGCGCTTCTTCTGCTGTTCCCGCAATTCGTTCCGGCAACCGTGTTAGGTACCAACAAGCTCATCTCTATCAGCGGTACCTCGATGGCGATGTGGCAGTACGCGCGCAGTGGGCATGTCCGGTGGCGCATCCTGCGGTTGCCCATCGTGTGTGCGTTCGGCGGAGCGGCGCTGGGGGCACGGCTGGCGGCTCACCTGAGCGCGGAGGTGATGCGCCCGCTGGTGGTGGTACTGCTGGTGGCAGTTTGGCTGTATACGTGGCGGCGCAAGACGCTGGGTGCTGAACAGCACGAATCTGCTACCGCACGGCATCCCGAAGCGGTGATGAGCCTGATCGCGCTGGTATGCGGTGTGTACGATGGCTTTTTCGGTCCGGGCACGGGCAGCTTCATGATGTTCGGCATGACGACCCTGCTGGGGATGGACTTCCTGAGCGCTACCGCACACACGAAGGTGCTGAACTGCACCACCAATCTGGCGGCTCTGGTTACCTTCGGATGGCAGGGACACGTGCAATGGCTGTTCGCGGTGCCCTTCCTGCTGGCGAACGTGCTGGGAGGCTGGCTGGGCAGTCGCCTCGCGATACGCCAGGGAAGTCCCTTCATCCGCCGGTTCTTCCTGTGGGCGGTCGCGCTGATACTGGCGCGGCTGGTGTGGGGGATGTGGCGGTGGGTTCTATAACGGATTCACTGGCTCGCCGTTGTGGCGTACCTCAAAGTGCAGGTGCGGACCGGTCGCCAAGCCGGTTGCGCCCACGTAGCCGATGACCTGCCTCTGCCTCACGGTCGTGCCTTCGCCCACCGCCAACGCCGAGCAGTGGGCATACAGCGTTGCCACGCCTCCACCGTGGTCGATAATGATGGTGTTGCCGTAACCGCGTCGGTAGCCTGCGAAGATGACCTCGCCATCGGCAGCGGCTTTGATGGGCGTTCCATACGGCGCGGCGATATCCACGCCGTTGTGCATCCGGTTGACCTTCAGGATGGGGTGGTATCGCATTCCGAATCCGGAGACAATGGCGCCGTTGACCGGGCGAATGAACCCTCCTCGGAACGGCTTGGCGAGGCGAGCCTGCCCGCGTGGGGTCTGCTCCATCGCCCGCAGCATCGCAGCAATCTGGCGCGACTCTTCCTCCCATTCGTCCAGCGCCTGCTCCTTCAGCTCGCGGTCTCGGGCGATGTCCTGCAGGATTTCGCGTTTGGTGGTGGTTTGCTGCTGGAGGAGTTGCGTCTGCTGTGCGAGCTCCGCCTCCAGCGTGGCGATTTCACGCGCCTGCCTGTCCAGCTGGGCTTTCGCCTGAGCGAGTTCCTCTTTGTCCTGCCGGATAGCCAGCACCAGCCGCGAGTCGGCGCGGGCGATGCGCCCCAGCACGTACGACCGGCTGATCAGGTCGTGCACGTCGCGGGAACCCAGCAACACGCGCACCGTGCTGGCGTTGCCCTGCTGATAAGCCACGCGCACCCGGCGCGCCAGCAACTGCTGGCGGTGTTGAAGCCGTTCTTCCAGTTCCTCGAGGCGTGCGGTCGTTTTGCGCTGTTCAGCGCGAACCTCACCCAGCCGAGCACGTACCTGACGCAGACGTTTCTGTGTGGAATCCAGCTGCTGTTCTGTCGCCAGCAGGTCGGCGGTCACGGCGCGTTCCCTTTTGCGGATACGGCGGATTTCGGCGCGCGCCTGCTGGATTTGCTTGTTCACCCGCGCCAGTTTCGCCTGCAGTTGCGCCTTGTCCTCTTTAGGAGCCGGCTTGGTCGGTTGTTGAGGCGGCTTCGCCAGCATCGCTGACGACACCAGCACCAGCAAAAGCGTCGCAAGCCACCGCCAACCTGTTCCTGACCCCATCACTCACCCCCGTCTGTGCCTTACACTACCTGCAGGTATTTTCGGACAGAGAGCGTGCTGACCGCACCCCCGATGACCGCTCCCAGCACGCTGAGCACCACGAAGACCACCCACACCGGCATGGGCGACCCGCCAAGGCTCTCGATAAACACTAGCTTGCGCATCACAAAGTGCGACACCAGCTGGGACACACCGAAAATCAGGCCGCAGGCAATCCACGCGCCCAGCAGCCCCTGCACCACCCCCTCCAGCACGAAGGGGGCGCGAATAGTACCCGAAGTTGCCCCGATCAATTGCATGACACGTATCTCACGCCGCCGCGCAAACACCGTCAGCCGAACCGCGTTGTAGATGATCACGCTGGTAGCGATCAGCAGGAGGATGGTTCCTGCGATGCCAATCCACCGCACCACCGTCGCCACCGACAGGATGATGTCCACCTCTTCCTTCGCGTCGCGAACCGCATCCACCTCGGGCAGACTCTTCAGCCATTTGCTCACATCGCCGGTGCGCGACGGGTCCTTGAGCTGAATGATGAAACTATCGGGCAAGGGGTTATACGGCAGTGCTGCCGTAATCTCCTGCTGAAGCTCCTTCTGGAACTCGGGCCAAGCCTGCTCTTTGGGCTTGAACGTCACACTTGCGATGTTGGGATGCGTCTCGAACTCCTTTTGCAGCTCCTGCGCGCGCTGGCGCGAGACGCTGTCCTTCAGGAACACGTCCACAGCGAACTTGGGGGGAAGGCTATTCGCCAGCCTCTCCAGCCGCCAGATAATCAGCCCGAACCCTCCAAACACCGCCAGCGCCAGCGCTACCGTGCCGATGGCAGCAAGCGTCATCAGCCCGTTGCGTCGCAGGTTCACCAGCGCCTCCTCCACCAGAAACTCGATGTGGCTAAGGTTCATGCGCGTACACTCCACACGGAACATCGCTGACGATGGCGCCGCGTTCGAGCATCACCACGCGCTTGCGCATCCGGTCAATTACGTACTTGTCGTGGCTGGCAACCAGCACCGTCGTGCCGCGGATGTTGATGTGGCTGAGCAGTTGCATAATGTCCCACGAGGTATCCGGGTCCAGGTTGCCTGTCGGTTCGTCCGCCAGAAGCAAGGGCGGGTCGTTGGCGATAGCGCGCGCAATCGCCACACGTTGCGCCTCCCCTCCCGACAGCTGAGCGGGGAAGCTATCGCACCGGCGCAACAACCCTACCAGGTCAACGGCGTTGGCGGTGCGCTTGCGTATCTCTTTGCGCGGCAAACCCAGAACGCGCAACGCAAAGGCAACGTTTTCCCACACCGTCTTGTTGGGCAGCAGCCCGAAGTCCTGGAACACCACACCCATCATCCGACGGTAGTAGGGCACCTCCTGCGGCGGTATCTCGGCGACATTGCGTCCCGCCACGATGACCTTGCCGCGAGTGGGCAGCAGTTCACGCGTGATGAGCTTGAGCAGGGTGGACTTGCCCGCTCCGGTAGCCCCCACCAGAAACACAAACTCCCCTTTTTCCACGCGCAGGTTGATTTCCCTCAGCGCGTGTACCCCGTTGGGATATGTAACGGATGCTTCCTGAATCTCTATCATGCGCACCCTACCTGATACGGTATCGTTCGCAACAGAGGCGAAAAAAACCTTTCGGCAGGAACGATGCAGTGCTGTGGCGAAAGCGTATGCAGTATCGAACGCCGGGGCGGATACCATGTGCAAAAGGCTTCTGTTCATGTGGATAAGCACGCTGGCTGTGCTCGCCTCCATCGGATGGGCATCGGCGCAGGGATTGATGGCAGGGCAGGGTGTGTTTGTCGATCGCGAGGGAGGCACGCATCGCTGGGTCGTCACGCCGGTGCACAGCCTGCAGTGGAACGGAGCCGTGTACATGCCGGCGGGAGTCTGGTTCTCGCCGCACTCCCTCCGTGCCGACGCAACGGAAGCCGACCTGCAGCGTGATGAGAGACTGCTGGATGCTCTCGCCGGGGCGGGCATCAGCGATGTGTGCGTGGTACCGCGCGAATCGGCAGCGCGAATTCCTGCGGAACGATGGCAGGGGCTGGTGAACGCTCTGGAAGCGCGCAACTTCCGTTACGGCATCTCGCTGGGGGAGGTGGGCTTGCCGGTTGCGCAGGGGTTTGTGGTGGCGCCTGCATCCAACCGCATCGCCGACATCGCCCAGGGTGGAGTGGTTGTCTTCCGCGCGCCGTACGCCGACTCGGCGCTCACCTTCGTTGTCGACACGCACGACAACAGCGTGCTGACGCACACGCGCGTGAATGTGGACGGTGGCATAGGGCGGTTGCCTCTGCAAATACCGGAAGGGGTACGCGCGGTAATGGTGGCGTATCCCCATCGTCCTCTGGCGGATGTGGATGGTTTCGTGCCCGACGTATGGGAAGGGTACGACGCATGGCGCGACAGCGTGCTGGAGCGGCTGGGGAAAATCCGCTTCGGCAAAGGGCTGCGCTTTTTTGTGGACCCACTTGGGCGGTTTACCCTTCCAGCCGACGATGAGGGTATCGTGCCTTCCTCCGAGATGTTCCGGCTGGGGTTCGAGGCGTTTCTGGCGCGCCGATACCAGACGCTGGAGAACCTGATGAGCGCGTGGGCGCTGTCGGAGCGGAACCTCGGGTCCTTCGCAGACGCCGCAGCGCAACTGCCCCTGTGGCGCGGGCAGAAGGGCTTGCCTCTGCTGTTTGACCTGCGTGCGGGTGTGATGCGCCGTGTGGAAGCGGCGCGCTGCGCCTACTGGAGGGACCTCAACCAGTACCGACGCGAGGTGATGCAGGAGGCTGCCGACCGGATGGCGGCGGTACTGCGCAGGCACCTGGCGGACGTTCCGGTTTTGCTCTCGTGGCAGAGGTTCCATCCGGTGTATGTCGCCACACAGAGCCAGCCGGGCGTGGACGGTCTGCTCGTGGTGACCGGCGAGCGGGGTGCGAACTTGGCTCTGAGGGCGATGGCGCCTGCGATGGGACAGGCAACGGAGAGTGTGCGTCCCACCTGGCTGATGACGCTCGTCACACGCGATGTCAAGCAGGACTATGCCGATAGCCAGACGCTCATCAGCGAGGCGGAGACGCTGGCTGATGCGGGGAGCCGCGGCTGGTTCTTCCGCGTGACCGACGGCACGGTAGATGCCGCTGCCCTGCAATGGGTGCGTTCGTTCGGGCAGATGGCAGTTACCCGGGCGGAGTGGCAGTCGGCACCGAAGGTGTTGTTCTTCCCGCAATCTGCCGCAGGTATCTGCGCGGTGAAGCGCCTGCCGGGTGAGGTATGGTGGCTGCCGTCGGTTCGGCAGGGCGCTGTGGTGAACGTTGGACAGAACTACCGCGCGTATCAGCTCAGCACGCTGGCAGGCGAGCAGTACGTGATGTGGGCGGTGGACCGCGAGCGACAAACCAACTTCCGCCTTACCGAGCCGCGCGTGTTCAGTGCGCAGCTTCCGGACGGGACACCCGTGAAAATCAGCGGAAAAGGGCGGAACTTCTCGATGAAGTTGCCCAGTGTGCCTGTCATCTTCACGGGGGGCGGCGGGCTGTTCCCGGTGGAGGCGGCGCAGGACGCAGTGGACGAACTGGCGAGGCTGATCAAGCTTGCCGAGTCGCGCCGCGTGGATGTGGGCACGGCGCGCTTCCGCTGGCAGCAGGCGCGCGATAATCTGCGCTCCGGACAGGTCTACACGGCATACCTGCTGGCAAGCGAGGCGCTGAACGAACTGATCGAACGCACTGCCCCCTACTTGTGGATGGAAGCCGAGACAGCGGACGAGAGCAACTTCGACGAGGTGGTGGAGCGCACGTGGGCAAGCGGCGGCAAGGTGGTGCGCCTGCAGAACTTCAACGACCCGCCCGCGCGTGGCTACTTCCTGCGCTATCGCTTCGCGGTGAAAGAGGAGGGGAACTACGCTATCTGGGTGGCGAGGCGCGCGGAAGGCACCTCGCCACTGCTTTGGAGCATCGACGACAACGCCCCTCAGCCTCCTGAAAGCAATGTTCTGGTGGGTGAGTACGGCGAGGGCTTCGGATGGACGCGCCTCGGCACCATCCGGCTATCGCCGGGATTCCATACACTGGAGCTGCGGGTGGTCAATCGCGCCGGCGACAGCACCACACCCTACGTGCAGTGGTGCGACGTGGTGTTGCTGACCACCGGCAATATCATCCCGCAGGGCACACTCAAGCCGTCCGTGAGGTAAGCTCACGATGGACAAACCCGCTTCTTCGACTATCAGCTTCTTCCGGGCGCTGCGCAACGCCACCGGAGATGCCTATGACCGCTTAGGACTGACCCTCGCCAGCAGCCTGCTCTGGTTCGCCGTGTTGATGGCGGTATCCGTCGGAGTCAGCGCGCTGACGCGCACGCATCAGGTGCTCATCGTGCTGGCGGGCATCTTTGTGGGGGCGGTGCTCCTCAGCGAGGTGTGGATGGGGTGTGTCTACCTGGCGCACCGTATCGCCACGCGAGACGACCCTTCCCTGCTCTGTTTCCCCGAGGCGTGGCGCAGTCTGGGCTGGAAGACGGTGGGTCTGTCGATCATTCAGACGTTTGTGACGCTTGTCATCACGGCGAATATCGCGCTGTACCTGCAAAGTTCGCTGGTCCTTCTGCGGGTATTCGGAGTGGTTATCCTCTACATCCTGCTGTTGTGGTTGACGGCAGTCCTGTATCAGTATCCCCTGCTGGTGGAGCATGTATTCGGTGCGTATACGGGTGAGCAGACGAAGGTCGGCTGGCTGCGACGGGTACTCAGGCGGTCGCTTCTTCTGACCATCGGCAATCTTCCCTTCAGCTCGGGCATGTTCGCCATCATGGTGGTATGGGCGCTTTTCTGTTTTATCAGCGTAATCGGTCTGGCGCTGATGTATTCTGGGTTTGCATCGCTGGCGGCGGTGTACTGGACGCGCGCCCTGCTGATCAATTACGGCGTCATCCAGCTACCGCCGGAGCCGGAGATTCTTCCCGATGAGCAGTTTCGCCTTCCAGACCAGTAGACCACGGCGCTAGCGAACACACGCAAACGGATTTCAGAAGGAGGGTGCAGGCTAAATGAACGAGGTAACCTGTCTGGGCATTCTGGTGGCGGATGTGGTGGGCAAGCCCATCGATACCTACCCGGAGCGCGGTCGGCTGAACCTGGTGGAGCGGATGGAGCTGCACAGCGGTGGTTGTGCAGCGAACACAGGCGTGTCCCTTGCGAAAATCGGTGTGAAAACCGCCGTCATCGGCAAAGTGGGAAACGACGGCTTCGGGGATTTTCTGGTGCAGGTGTTGCAGAAGCATGGCATCGACACGCGCGGGGTTAAGCGCGATGAGAAGGAAGCCACCAGTGCCACGATGGTGATGGTGCACAGCGACGGCGAGCGCTCGTTCCTGCACTACATCGGCGCGAACGCTGCTCTGCGGCTGGAAGATGTGGACAAGGACATCGTGCGTCAGAGCAAGGTTCTGCATATCGCCGGAGCGCTGGTGATGCCCGGCATCGATGGGGAACCCACTGCGGAGCTGCTGCACCGGGCGAAAGAGGCAGGCATCATCACCAGCTTCGACACCGTCTGGAACGCCAGCAGCGGATGGATGGATACCATACGTCCGTGCCTGCCCTATGTGGATTACATGATACCCAGTATCGAAGAGGCAAAGATGCTGACCGGCAAGGAGCATCCCGAGGACATCGCTCAGGTGTTTCTGGATTACGGCGTGAAAGCGGTGGGGCTGAAGATGGGCGAGCGCGGATGCTTTATTCGCACTGCAGATGCCAGCATCGTCATCCCCCGGTATCAGGTGCAGGCGATCGATGCGCTCGGTGCGGGCGACGCGTTCGCAGCGGGTTTCCTGACGGGCGTGGTGAAGGGCTGGGACCTCGAGCAGACAGGTCGCTTTGCGAATGCGGTAGGCGCGCTCTGTGTGACGGCTCTGGGTGCCACCACGGGAGTGCGCTCGTTGGAAGAGACGCTGGAGTTCATGCAGAGGACGCCAATGGCGTCGGGGTGAGCCTGCTGTTTCACGCTCACTGAAAGTTACGACGTGTCCCATTCGGTGAAGGAGATTACTTGTTAACTTGAACATGGGCAGGAGGTTGAGGCAACGCTGACGAAGAAGAGGGTGTAAACTTCTCTGTTTGGTGATCGACACATGGCTGCTGGCACAGAACAGCGTATCGCCACAGGTATCGCCGGGCTGGATGAGGTGCTGAACGGCGGCTTGATCCCCCAGCGTGCCTACCTCTTGCGCGGTGCGCCTGGCTCCGGCAAGACCCTCGTCGGGCTGCATTTTCTGGCAGCAGGCTCCCAATCCGATAATCCGCTGTTTATCGCCCTGGATGAGTCGGAGCAGAAAATCCGCTACAACGCGGCTTCGGTGGGGCTAAGCCTCGAAGGTGTGCATTTCCTTGACCTCAGTCCATCCTCTGACTTCTTCGAGCGCGTTCAGACTTACGACCTCTTTGCCCCCGCGGAGGTAGAGCGCTCTCCGTTGACGAGACTGCTGGTGGAACGGGTGCGCGAGCTCACCCCGAAGCGGGTGTTCGTGGACTCGATGACCCATTTCCGTTACCTCGCCCCGAATGAGTACGAGTACCGGGTGCAGGTTCTGTCGTTCCTGCGTTTTCTCGCAGAGATGGGCGCCACCGTGATGTTCACCTCCGAAAGTAGCAGCCTCGCCCCCGACGATGACCTGCAGTCCCTGAGTGATGGGGTCATCCATCTGGAAGTGAACGGAGCCAATCGCAGACTAACGGTGGCAAAGCTGCGCGGAAGCTCCTTCCGGCAGGGGGCGCATGGAGTGCGCATTGGCAGCGGCGGAGTGCAGGTTTTTGCGCAGCTGCTTCCCGATGCGACGCCGTTCGTCGATGTGGGCGAGCAGATTCCGTCGGGAGTTGCCGCGCTGGACGAATTACTGCATGGAGGCTTGGAGCGGGGCACCATCGTGCTGATAACGGGACCGAGCGGTGCTGGGAAGACCACTGTGGGCATGCAGTTCGTGAAGGAGGCGGCAAAGCGTGGGGAACGCTCGGTGCTCTACTCCTTTGAGGAAGAAATCCCTCTGATTACGGAACGGTGTAAGGCGATCAGTATTCCGGCGGTGGAGATGGTCGAGCGGGGCACGCTGTCTCTGGTGAAGGTGGAACCGCTACAGCATAGCGCCATCGAGTTCGCTTACATCGTTCGAGAAGAGGTGGAGCGTCGCGGGGCACGCATCGTGATGCTGGACAGCGTCGCGGGCTACCGGCTCTCCTTGCACGGCGAGGATCTGGTGGGTCAGCTTCATGCGCTATGCAAATGGCTGCAGAGTCGCGGGGTGGTGACCCTGCTGGTAAACGAAACGCACACAGTTGCCGGTCCTCTTCTCATCAGCGAGGTGGGGCTGAGTTATCTGGCGGACACCGTGCTTTACCTGCGCTATGCGGAGAAGTATGTGGCAGGGCGTGCGGAGCTGGCGCGGGTGGTGGGTGTGCTGAAGAAGAGGCTGACGGACTTTGACCCGACCCTGCGCGAGCTGCGCATCACCTTGCAGGGCGTTCAGGTGAGCGACCCCATACCTACCATGCGGCACATCGTGGCGGACACGCCGGTCTGGGAAGAAGAGCAATGAACTGCATCCTGCTGATGATGTTCAGCGAGCCGAACCTGCGCTTGATGCAAAACGCTCTGGGCGCACGCCATAACGTGGTGGCATTCGACGAGGCGCGTTATCGCGGCTCCCTTCGCCCTTATGACCTGATTATCGTGGATGGGGTGATGCATGATCGCTACGTGGATGCTATCGTGGCTGTGAAGGAGGCTGCCCTGCCCACCTTTCTGCCCGTGCTGCTGGTGACCGCGCGCGAGAACGTCGGACTGGCAACGCGCAGCCTCTGGAAGTCGGTGGACGAGGTGATTCTCACCCCCATTGAGCGGGTAGAACTGCAGGCGCGGGTAGAGGTGATGCTGAGAGCGAGGCAGCTATCGGCGGAACTGTATCAGCGCAATCAGGATATGGAGGCTTTTGTGCACGCTGTAGCGCACGAACTGCGGGCACCCCTGCGAGCGATGACCGGCTTCGCGCAGGCGGTGATTGAGGACGCTCAACTCCCTGCTGATAGTCTGGAGACAGGCTATCTGCAGCGTATCGTGGACGCCGCTGCAGAGATGAAAAACGTGCTGGATGCCCTGCTCGTGTTTGCGCGGCTGGGTATGGAGGTGGATATCCAGACGGTGTGGCTCGAGCCACTGTTGGAAGAGTGCCTCGACGACCTGAACGAAGAAATCGCCACAACAGGCGCGCATGTCCACAGGGATGTTCGGCGCGAGAGTGTGGAAGCCGACCTGCAACTGCTGAAGATGGTGCTGCGCAACCTGATTTCCAACGCACTGAAGTTTCGCTGTAAGGAACGCCCGCTAAGTATCTTTATTCGTGCGTTTGTTCGCGGCGGGTACTGCCGGATCGTGGTAGAGGACAACGGTATCGGCATGTTGCCGGAGGATACCGAGCGCGTTTTTAACCCATTCACGCGCCTGCACGGTTCCGAAGAGTTTCCTGGGGTGGGACTGGGCTTGAGTATCGTCAGGAAAGCGGTCACCGCCATGAAAGGTCGTTGTGGAGCGATATCCCATCTGGGCGAGGGAAGCATGTTCTGGGTGGAATTGCCACAGGCAGAGGTAGAGGAACATGAGGGTGCTACTCGTAGATGACAACCCGAACGACAGAGAGTTGATCAAGAGGCTGTTGCGCAAGCAGATGGCTGAAGTGGAGCTGGTGGACATTTTGAGTCACGAGGACTTCAAGCGTGCAGTGGATTCCGGCGATTTTGACGTCGTGCTCACCGATCATCATCTACGGTGGTCTGACGGACTGGCTGTGCTGCAGGCGGTGAAACTGGAACACCCACATAAACCCGTGATTATGATAACCGATTCCGGCTCGGAGGAGCTGGCTGCGCGGGGGATGCGTGAGGGACTCAGCGATTATATCCTGAAGGGACACATGAATCGCCTGCCCGCTGCAATCCACGAGGCGCTGGAGCGAGCCAAAATGGCTGGGGCATATGCCGAGGCAGTGGAGGAGCTCCGCCGTTCCAACAAGGCGCTGGAGCAGGCGATGAAAGAGCTTCGGGTGACGCAGCAGCAGCTAATCCAGCAACAGCGTCTGCGTGCGCTGGGCGAGATGGCTAGCGGCATCGCCCACGACTTCAACAATGCACTCACCCCTATCCTCGGGCTGACGGAGCTGTTGCTCGATAATCCCGACTTGACGGCTGACCCACAGGTGAGGCGCTATCTGGAGATGATCCATACCGCCGCACAGGACGCGGCACAAACAGTCAGCCGGTTGCGTGAGTTTTACCGACCACGCGGGCGCTCCGAACTGCGTCAAGCGGTTGACGTGAACGAGCTGGTGACAGAGGCAGTGGCACTGAGTGCCCCCCGCTGGCGCGAGCAAGCGGCGGCGAAAGGCGTTTTCATCGACCTGCATACCGACTTTCAGCCTGTTCCCACAATCACGGCAAACGGCAGTGAGCTGCGTGAGGTACTGCAGAACCTGATCTTCAACGCGGTAGATGCCCTGCCCGCCGGTGGCGACATCACCATCCGCACCCGACAGGTGCAGGAGTGCGCACGTGACTGGGTGTTGATTGAAGTGCAGGACAACGGGGTGGGTATGGACGAAGAGACGCGTGTACGCTGTTTCGAGCCGTTCTTCACCACCAAAAGCGACCAGGGGTCGGGACTGGGGCTGGCTGTGGTATATGGCATTGTGCAGCGCCACGAGGGCAGGGTGGAGGCGGAAAGCGCCACTGGCAAGGGTACCACCATGCGCGTATACCTGCCCATCACCTGCTCGGAAGCGGAGGCAACGGCGGAAGGCGATGCGTCGGCTGCCGTCCGTCCCCTGCGTATCCTTCTGGTGGAAGATAAGCCGCTGGTACGGGAGGTCATCCTCGAGCACCTCCTGCGACAGGGGCACAATGTAGAGGTGGCACATAACGGCAAGCAGGCGCTGGAGAGGTTCCTTGCGTCGCGCTTCGACCTGGTGATTACCGACCTCGCCATGCCCGTCATGAGCGGTGAACAGCTGGCAATGGAGATCAAGCGCGTCGCGCCAAACAAGCCCATCATCCTGTTGACCGGCTTCGGCGACTCCAAGGGATCCTGCTCTGACCTGGTGGACTGCGTGCTCATCAAACCGGTGACGCTGTTCGCTCTGCGTCAGGCGATTGCGAAGGTCACCGCCGAGTAGGGTACAATCCATCTGTCAAAAATCTACAGGAGGGAGAGATGGCACAACCTTTGGCGGGCATTCTGATGGGCAGTGATTCCGACCTGCCCGTGATGAAGCAGGCGGCAGAGATTCTGGAGCAGTTTGGCATTCCCTACGAAATGAAGGTGTCCTCGGCACACCGCACGCCTTTCGACACCATCGAATACGCTCGAACCGCTTACGAGCGCGGGTTGCGGGTAATCATCGCTGGCGCGGGCGGCGCGGCGCACCTGCCCGGCGTGCTGGCTGGCGTGACTACCCTGCCGGTGATCGGTGTGCCCTGCGAGAGCAAACTGCAGGGGCTCGATTCCCTGCTTTCCATCGTGCAAATGCCCCCCGGTGTACCGGTTGCCACGGTGGCTGTCGGTGGCGGACGCAATGCGGGCATTCTGGCGGTGCAGATACTGGCAACCGGTAATCCTGAACTGCACGCCCGAGTCGTGGAGTTCAAAGAGCAACTCGCTCAGCAGTCCCGCGAAAAGAACAAGAAACTTCAGGAAGCGTAAGTGGAAGACAAGCGGTTGCGTCTCACGCAGCTGGTGCGCTGTGCGGGTTGAGCCAGCAAGCTGGGACCCACCCAGCTGGCGCAGGTTCTGCGCCGGTTCAGCGATGTTGCGCATCCCGACCTGCTGGTAGGCATCGATACCCGCGACGATGCAGGGGTGTTTCGGGTCCGCGAAGACCTGGCGCTCGTGCAGACGGTGGATTTCTTCACGCCGGTCGTGGACGATGCCTACCACTATGGGGCGATCGCGGCTGCGAACAGCTTCAGTGATGTCTACGCGATGGGTGGTGTGCCCCTCACCGCGCTCAATCTGGTGTGCTTCCCCATCGAAACGGCGCCCGCCGAGATACTCGGTGACATCCTGCGTGGCGGCTACGACAAGGCGCGGGAGGCGGGCGTGGTGATTGTCGGTGGGCACAGTGTGGACGACCCCGAACCCAAATACGGTATGGCGGTCACTGGCGTGGTGCATCCGCAAAGGGTGGTGACCAACGCTGGCGCGAAACCGGGCGACCTGCTGGTGCTCACCAAGCCGCTAGGCACGGGTATTATCACCACGGCAGCGAAGTACCATGAGTGTCCGTCGGAGGTTCTGGAAGAAGCCATTCGCGTGATGTCCACACTGAACGCGGGGGCGGCGCAGGCGATGCAAGAGGTGGTGGTAGACGCCGCCACCGACATCACGGGATTCGGGCTGGTTGGGCATCTGCATCAGATGGCACGCGCCAGCAAAGTCGCTATGCGTCTGCACTCGAGGGATATACCGCTCCTGCCAGAGGTGCAACGCCTCGCCATAGCGGGCAACTCCACGCGCGGAGGCAGTTTGAACCGCGAGTATCTGGGCGAGATGCTGGAGTTTGCTTCGCAAATACCGCAGGCGATGCAGCACGTGCTGGTAGACCCGCAGACCTCAGGCGGACTGGTAATCGCCGTGCCCGCTGAGCGGTGTTCCGCTTTGCTGGAAGCCCTTCACCACCGCGGAACTCCATGCGCTGCGGTGATCGGAGACGTGGTGGAGGGCGAACCAGGGCGGATACAGGTGGATTAGCTCCCTTCAGCCAACAAGCCCTGTACCGTTCAGCGGTGCGCTGCCCATAATCGCCAGCACTTTACTGTTTTCTGCTCGCGTGCGGGCGTTGCCGGTGATGCCACGTCCGGCTACCACTGGCAGTGCACTCCTTCCGCGCTGGCGCAGCAGGTCGGCACGCTGAAGGGCACGCTCAACGTCGCTTTCGTCGACTGTCCACGAGATTTCCCACACCATCAGATACTCTTCATCCGTGCGACGATGTCGTCCGGACACCAGAAGGTCGATGGCAACCAGCTGCTCCCATTCCTCTCTGGTCAGGGCACGCTCGTCGTGCAGTGTCTCGATGAGCCTGCCTTTGTCCTCCACCCGCAGCTTGCGGAAGAAGTAGCCCAGAATGGCGGTTGCGTTGTGGCGGTAGTAGTTCTCGAGGCTCAAGCCCTTCAACTCACCGAGGTCATCCTGCATGAGTCCGACTCGCTCCACAAGGGCATCCATACGGGCGGTTAGCGTGTCCACCCTTGCGGTGAGTTGCTCCA
>CAKZNX010000138.1 GCA_937132045.1 uncultured bacterium | reverse complement strand
CGCGGCGCCAGGCGCGCCATGACACCCTCGAACAGGTTCAGCCCGTGCTGACGGATGAACGCCTGCGAGCCGCCCACGCGGATAACCACCAGACCCAGCGTGTAGCCGTAACGACTGGCACGGTTCATCTCCTCGTCCAGACGGCTCTCGAAGTAGCGACGGTTGTAGCATCCCGTGATGGGGTCAACGATGGAGGGCTGTACCAGTTCTGTCTCGCTGGCTGTCAATCGCTGTTGCATGCGAAGCATCTGAGCCTGCGAGTCCCTCAGCTCCTCCGAGACCAGTATCTTGCGCAGTTTCTTGGTGGAGTTCCGCAGGATGTGCGAAACGTAATTGCAGGAGATACCCAGCTGTTGTGCGATTTCGGTTTGCGATAGTTCTTCGTAGAAGAAAGCGTAAAGCACCCGGCGCTCGATGTCCTTCAGCCGCTCCATCGCCTTCTCCAGCACCACCCGTTCCTCTGTGGCTACCTGCATGGTGATGCTGTCGGGGTGTTCGAGCTTCTCGAGGTCGGCGCCTGAGTAGAAGTCGTCATCGTCGCTGTCTCCGCTTTCCAGCGAGGTGACCCGGAACAGGTCGCTGGTGGAGAGCAGATACTCCACCTGTTTCTCGTCCATGTTCATCACCGCGCCGATCTCGGCGGGTGTGGGTTGTCTACCCATCTGTTGCGACAGCGAGTCGACAACACGGGTCAGCTTCTGGTGCAGCTCCTGAATCCAGGCGGGCACTTTGATGATCTTGCCCCTGTCACGAAGATAGTGCTTGATCTGTCCGATGATGAAGTGCGTTGCGTAGGTCGAGAACTTCGTTCCCCTGTCTGGGTTGTACAGGTCGATGGCGTTCAGCAGTCCGAGGTAACCTTCCTGTATCAGGTCTTCGAGCGGCTCACCCGTATTCACGAAGCGACGCGCGACGCTTTCCACGAGGTTTGGAAACTGCTCCACGATACGGTCGCGAATCTCCATGTCGCCGGTTCGGCGGTATTCGATGACGAGCTGCTGTATCTCGTTGTCGTTATATCGCTTGGACATCCCTGTCGCTCCCTCTGGTAATGCTCGCATATCGGGAACGCATCCGGCGTTCCGCAAAGGGGCTACACTGGTATTATCGGCAGGCGGAAGGCGATTTTTACTCTGAAGGCTATTGAATTGTGCCAACCGGCAGGGGCGGCGGGGCGACGGTGTGCAGAGGCGCATCGCTGAAGAGCCGATCGACCAGCTCGCGAACCTCATCTTCGTCGGCATACACGTAACTGCGCCCCGGACGGCACGGCAGTGTCGCCATCTGGATGTTCTGCGAGGGCACCGACTTGGCAAACCATGCCAGCGCCAGCATCTGCCCGTAGCTCAGGCTGGTTTTGAGGTTCTCATCCACCGCGTCCAGCACCTGCGGCAGCTTCAGATAGGTGCTGGGATGGCGGAAATGCTCCTTGACGGCGGCAACAAACTTCTGTTGTCGCTCGATGCGTCCCAGGTCATTGTCTACGTTGCGGATGCGCACGTAGCCAAGCGCCTGCTCGCCGTTGAGGCGGTGCAGACCCGGTTCCAGATGCACATGCAGGTCGCCCCAGTTGTCATCATAATGCAGAGGCTTGTCCACATATACGGTGATACCGCCCAGAAGGTCTACCGCCCGCCGGAAGGCGTTGTAGTAGATGACCACGTGATGGTCTACGGGCACGCCCAGCCATTCCTGAAGGGTCTGCGCGGTCAGCTCGGGTCCGCCCAGCGCCATGGCGGAGTTGATTTTGTGCACGCCGTGTTCCGGGATGCGCACGCGCGTGTCGCGGGGGATGGAGAGCACACTGACGCGCCGGTTCAC
>CAKZNX010000137.1 GCA_937132045.1 uncultured bacterium | reverse complement strand
AGCCATTGTGCAGGAGCCGGTGCTGGTGCATCCGCGCCACATCGCCCGCATCACCTTTCCCTCGACCGCTCACTATACCACCCCGCCCCATCAGGACTATCCGCTGATACAGGGCACGCCGCAGACGTACACAGTGTGGATGCCGCTGAGTGACTGCCCCATCGAGCTGGGCGGACTGGCGGTGATACCCGGCTCGCACAGGGCAGGTCTGTTGCCTGTTCATGCTGCCAGCGGTCCCGGAGGCTTGAGCGTGGACACTTCGCGCTGGGGCGACAGATGGCTCGCGCAGGACATGCAGGCAGGCGATGCGCTCATCTTCCACAGCTATACGGTGCACCGCGCGCTGGTGAACGTTAGCCATCGTCGCCTCCGGGTGTCGGTGGACTATCGGTATCAGGGCGTGTCGCAACCGATTGTGGAGGATTCTCTGCGCCCGCACTACGAGCGCCTGAGCTGGGAGCAGGTGTACGCTGGCTGGAGCCGAAAGGACATACAGTACTACTGGCAGAACCATGCGCTGAACGTGGTACCGCGCGACTTCAGCATCATGCAACCGGAGGAGTATCATTAGAGCCTGCGCGAGGCGGGCTGGAGAGGGTCTCGCGATGGAGATATGGGTTAGTCCGGCGGTGGCGGGTCGTCAGGTGGTGCGCCTGTCCTTGCCGCTGCCGGCAGGCTTTCTCCGACAGGAGCACTCGCTGCTGCTATCCGATGGACGCACCGACTTACCGGCAAGCGTGCGGGTGCTCACTCGCCACTCACGGGACGGCTCTGCCCGCCGCGCGCTGGTAACCTTCGTGTATCACTTCAACGACACACGACCCGTCCACTTCCGGCTTTCGTCGGTCACGAGCCGCGTGGCAGAACCCACGCCCTTTACCGTCCGTGTGCGCGTGCGCGGCGAAGAGGTGCAGATTGTCTATCCAGAAGGACCTCGCCTTATGGCGTGTCTGCTGGCTCCCCCTCGTCGGTCATCGGAACCGGCTCGAGAGGAAGTGGTGGAGCAGAACGAGCACTTCTTGTGGCTGCGCTACACTCTGCCAGATGCAGAGTATTCCCGTGTGATCGAGGTTCGCGCCGACGCTTTGGGGTGTGTGGCGGTGATGGTACACCTCCGGCGTCATCTGCCTGGGGATGGGTACGCGCCCGCCTTCGGATGGGAGCTGGACATGCTGGACGTATCAGGTGAGTGGGCGCTGCATCAGGGGCAGAGCGCCGTTCCCATCGCGTCGGCACCGCTCAAGCACTCCTTCGCCAGCGGTGAGCCATGCACAGTGACGGCAGGTGGTTACCGGCTATACCATCCTGCTGCCCCCTTCAAGCGTCGCGGTTATGCCGAGGTTTGGCGCGACGGAGCGACTCTGCACTACCGCTACTGGAGATGCCTCGCTGAGGAAAGGGTACCGATGCAGGAAACGTCGTGGCGCAGGGCGGAGTTCGTGGTGGCGCCTGCAACACTGCCCTCTCTACGACCCACCCTGCAATATCCGCAGGTGCTTCGTGCGCCGACGCAGGTGTGGCGCGAGCTGTACGGCATCGAGCCACTGCCACGCCTGCGCGGCGAGCTCAAGAAGGTGGTCTCATTCCATCGTCAGGCTATCCTGCGCAGTGTGGTGGTGGGCGATGATTGGGGAAATATCACCGTCTACAGTGACAACAGCAACTCCGGGGCGACGCACGGCATGAACCGTCTGAACCACTGTGTGCCCATCTTTGAGGACGCATACCGCAGTGGCGATACGCAGTTGCTGGATGCGGCGCTTTTGTGGTGCCAGAACTTCGCAGACCTCACCATCTGGTGGGGCGATGAGGGCAGGGGAGGCACGCGCTACCCCAACATCGTTTCGCAGGGTCAATCGCCCACGGATGGCAACCAGACGTTCATGTGGCGGTCCAACAGCGCGGTGGACTTCTGCACCAAGGGGTTCGATGCCTTCTTCATCGCCTATGAGGAGACCGGCGATCCGCGCATGAAGGAGGCTCTCGAGGCGCAGGTAGCCTACGCAAGCCAGCGAGTGCACGCGCATCAGGGTGAATGCCGAAACGTGGGCATCGTCCGCGATTTCGTGCGTCTCTATCGGTTCACCGGTGAGAGCCGTTACCTGAACGAGGCGCTACGTCTGTTCCGTGAATTGCGCACGAAGCTGTGGGACAACAACCTGTTTGATCAGGGAGGCAAACCGCCAACCACCGACCTCCCCTTCTTTGACGACGACGCCACAGGCTCTCAATTCGGCTATGCCAAACCGTACATCCTCGGCTATGCCCTTGCCGGGCTACCCATGCTCCTGCGCCATGCCCCGCACGAACCAAGGCTGCGAGCGGCTGTAACGGCAGTAGCGGATTTTCTGGTGGAGGCGCAGGATCCGCTTGGCGGGTGGCGGTATCCGCATCCGCGTTCCAGCTGCTTACTGTTATGGCAGGCGATGGAACACGCATGGCAGCTGGCGCAGGCGAACCGGGCAGTCGGCGTCAGGAAGTCCCATCTGGATGCTATCGAACGCGCGCTGTGTCAGCGAATGCAGAGTGTGCTGCAGCTGGACAGTCTGCTAAGTGAGCTACGGGGCTGGGAGCTGTCCACCGGGCTGGTTAAGACGCAGGCGGAGCTGAACGCGCTCTACCGCCGACCGGAGGAGCGAGACCTCACCCGCGACTACGCGGAGGGACAGGTCAGCGCTGGCAGCTCTCCGCCCGAGGGACTGGTCTATTTTTCGGATGTCCTGTGTTTCCTGCTGCAGCACCGTCCCGCATCGCGCCTTCTCGCCTCGCCGAAAGCCGATACCCCGCTTGCGAAGGTGCTGCGTCGCGCGTTGCGGGAAAGAGCCGCATCCCGTAACATTGATCAGGAGGTGCCTGCCATGCTTCTGGTTGCCAGCAACCCCAATCCGAGAGCCCTGCCGACGCTATCCGTGTGGGAGGACGACCGGCTCAGCCCTGGCAGGAAGCTCACCATGGTTTCGGCGACGTTCCCCACCGTGCCCGACTTTACCTGTGACGCATGGTGTTACGAGAGCGATGTGGATTTTGTGGACGCACGAGCGCTGGAGCGGGGCAGACTGCAACTGCGCCACCGCTGGCGCGCACACCCGCAGGTACTGCTTGTCACCACCGTCACCCCGGAGCCGGAGGCTGTGGAGTTTCTCGTACACCTCGAGCACACGGAACATCGAGGCGACCTGCCTGGCGAAGTGCCTTTCGTGAACCTGTGCTGGCAGGTCCGGCGCTCCCCCACATTCCGCAGCGCACCCGATGCTTACCCTGAGTTCGTCAAGCGCTGTTTCATTTTCACAGCGCGGGGAAGAACGTTTCTGCACGAGACCACCCGGCGCAAAATCCCCGTGCGTTCCGCCGATGACCCATACAACAATCCGCCGTGGGTGCAGATGTACTCAGCGGCATGGTTGCCTCTGCCTCAAGCATCGCCCGACTCGTGGGCAGATTACAGTCCTGACCAGTACGTGGTGCCGGTTATCGGTGTGTTGTCGCGCGACGGCAGGTATCTGGCTGCGCTGGCGAACGACTCGGCGACCGTCATGGCGCAGGCGTGGCACGATTGCCTGCATGATAACCCGGCGTGGTTGCCCGCGGATGCTCCGCCGTCGAAACGCCGCTGGAGGCTGAAAGTGTACGCCATGCGAAACGACCCGACGGAATTGCTCCGCCGCGTGCAAAGAGACTTCCCAAACGTCCGCAAACATCTACCGGCACGGCGCCAAAACTGACCACAGGAGATCACCGAGATGCCAGAGAGGATTCTGCAATTTAGCGCAACCGTGGATCGCCAGGGAAGCAGGACCGTCATCGTCTTGCCGGACAGCGTGGTAACCGTGTGGGGCGAGAAACCGCACCACTACGTGGCGGGCACGATTGCCGGACACTCCTTCCGCGGGCGCACCGAGCGGTTGGGCGGAAGTTACGTGCTGCCGGTGGGCACGGCGTGGCTCCGCGACAACCCGATCGAGACGGACAAGCAGGTGCCGGTCGAGCTGTGGCTGGAACCGCCTCAGGTGGACGACCTCCCCGCAGACTTTGCTTCCGCCCTGAAAGCCGAACCTGAGGCGCTGGCTTTCTTCGAGAGCCTTGCCACCCACTATCGTAAGGGC
>CAKZNX010000136.1 GCA_937132045.1 uncultured bacterium | reverse complement strand
CGAAGCAATCCCCTGCGGTTTGTCGGTAAGCATGGGAGATTGCTTCGTCGCTACGCTCCTCGCAATGACACGGGGGTGCTGGAAGGTCTCGCGAGCGCGCGCATCGGATCGTCAGGCGCGGCGTAGTCAAACTGGAGGCTTTGGCGCCATATGTTTCTTCGTTTCGGTGGATTGTGAGGGACTGGCTTGTGTGGTGGGTGCGCCGGGCGGCACGCTGACCGACTCGCCAAACTACGCCTTCGCCTGCCAGGAGGCGGCTCGCCTGGCAAATGCAGCGGTGCGTCGAGCGGTGGCGCGCCTGCCCGAGATGAAACCGTTCACCGTAGCAAGCCCCGTGACCGTGCGCCTGCGTTACAAGCGCCTGGAGGACGCCGAACGCCAATCGCGCGCGGATCGCCGGTGGAAGCGAGTCGACGCCTGCACCGCCGAAGCGGTGTTCGACAGGCTGTCGGACTGGCTGCAGGCTCGGCGGGGTCTGGAGCTACACTGGGGTGCGCACGATGGCGTCCACCATCCGCGCCACGCGCACCATTTCCCGAACGTCGTGCACGCGCACTGCGCTGGCGCCGTTGACGATAGCCACCGCCACCGTTGCCGCCGTGCCCTCCAGCCGTTCCTCAGGGGGCAGGTCGCCCAGCACCTTGCCGATGAAGGACTTGCGCGAGGTACCGATGAGCAGGGGCAGACCAAACGCCGTGAACTCGCGCAGGCGACTCAGGATTTCGAGGTTGTGTTGCACCGTCTTCCCAAAACCGATGCCCGGGTCCAGCCAGATGTGCTCGC
The DNA here is from genome assembly GCA_937132045.1 of uncultured bacterium. Taxonomy (GTDB): domain Bacteria; phylum Armatimonadota; class HRBIN16; order HRBIN16; family HRBIN16; genus HRBIN16. The sequence goes on along the minus strand of CAKZNX010000136.1, from coordinate 15,310 downwards.
GCGGGATGCCCGCCTGCTGCGCCAGCGCCAGCCTCTGCTCGAAGTACGCGCTGATGTCGCGTATCACATCGGTATATTGCGGGTCTCTCTGCATGGTCTGCGGGGTGCCCTGAATGTGCATGATACAGCACAGCGCATCGTGCCGCGCGACCACCTCCGCCATGCGGACATCGAACCCCAGCCCCGAAATATCGTTCACCATGCACGCGCCCGCCTGCAGAGCGCGCTCCGCCACGCCCGACTTGGTGGTGTCGATGGAGATGGGTACGTCCACACGCGCACGCACCGCCTCGATGATGGGCATCACCCGGCGCAGCTCTTCCTCCTCGGGTACCGGCGCACTGCCCGGGCGGGTGCTCTCCCCACCGATGTCGATGATGTCGGCGCCCTCCTCCACCATCTGCACAGCGCGCTGAACCGCCGCGGAGGTGTCCGCGTAGCGCCCACCATCGTAGAACGAGTCCGGCGTTACGTTCAGAATGCCCATGACGAGGGTGCGCTGGCGAAGGGTTTGCTGTAAACGCAGGATGTGGGTCAGTGGTACAGCACGGGCTTCCATGGCAGGTCGTCGGGGGCGAGCTGAAGAATGGCGCGTAGCGTCACCAGCCCGGCACGGCTGAGGGCAAACTGGCGTTGCACCAGTGCGGATTCGGCGTCGGCGTAGAACTCGCGGCGGAACAGCGGGTCTTCCACTATCAGGGTGAGGACCTGCTCCAGCTGGATGGTGTCCAGGATGGCGATGGCTTCCTGCGCACGCTCGGCGAGCTCGGCGTCCGTGCCGATCTCCACCACCCGCAGATACGAGATAAGCGCCAGCCCCCACTGCTCCATCTCCTGAAACAGCTGCGCTTTGTGGAAGTGATAGATCGGCTCGTTGGGTCCCAGCGCAACAAGTTCGTCCAGCACGCGCAGGGCGGAATCCAGGTCGCCACGGTCGAGATGCGCCTGCACAAGCAGCCGCCGAACCCGCACGTTGTCCGGGTCGCGACGCAGTACGTGGTTCGCCTGCTCGACCGCCGCGTCCGCCTCGCCCGATGCCAGGTAGATTTCCACCATCTTCTCGTGGGCGTCGGTGCGGTGAGGCTGCAGTTCGATGGCGTGTCGCAGTGCCAGCATCGCCGCGTCGGCGTGTTGCCGTTGCCATTCCAGCGCAGCGATGTGCAGGTAACAGGTATATTTATCCGCTCCGCTTCGCATCGCCCGCTGAATGGTCGCCAGCGCCGAAGGGTAATCTCCCTGTTGAGCCAGTTCCTGCGCCTGCCGTAACAGCCCGCGGGCGTGAACCAATTGTATGGCGGAGCGTTCCGTCGGTCTCATCCGTTCCTCCTGTATTGCCTCTCCGTGCGCGCGATAACCGATTCGCGCCGACGTGCCCATTTCCTGCAGCAACAGGTACTGGGCACATGGTCAGGAGTGGCTACGTCTTACACGGCTATTGTACCTTGCATCGCAGGGAAATCCAAATCCGCGCACGCCTCATCAGACGCACCTGAGCACCGTTGTCACCCGTTTCGCACCTGTGGTATAGTCAAATGCTGTGCGAAATAGCCTGACGGCTGGCGGTCACTCGATGCGACTGGACAGGTTGCTAGTAGAACGCGGGCTGGTGGAGAGTCGCGAGAAGGCGCAGGAGCTCATCCGCGCTGGCGAAGTGCTGGTGGATGGCCTGCCTGTGCGGAAGCCTGCCGCTGAGGTGAAGCCACACTGTGCACTGACGTTGCGACGGCAACCTCGCTACGTGGGGCGTGGCGGCGACAAACTGCATTCCGCGCTGGAGCGGTGGAACCTTACGGTAAGCGGTGCGGTGTGTGCGGATGTGGGAGCATGCACGGGCGGTTTCACCGACTGCCTGTTACAGCACGGTGCGGTGCGCGTGTATGCCATCGAAGCCGGGCATGGACAGCTGCACCGGCGCCTGCTCGACGACCCGCGCGTGGTGTCGCTGGAGAACACGGATGCACGCACCTTTCGCCACCTGCCCGAGCCGGTAGACCTGGTAACGGTGGATGTCTCGTTCGTCTCGCTGAAAGAGGTGTTGCCTGCTGTGGCGAGCTGGCTGAAGCCGGGCGCAGAGGTGCTGGCGTTGCTGAAGCCGCAGTTCGAGGCGCCGCACCTTACCAAACGTGGAGTGATGCGCTCGGCGCGGGCGCGTGAGGCGGTTCTGCAGGACTTCGTGCGGTGGTGCGTGGAGGGTGGATGGCAGGTTGTGGACGTGTTCGAGTGTCCTGTGCCCGGCGAGGAAGGCAACCGGGAGGTGTGGGTTCGCTTGCGTGCGTCGAGCCGTATGTGATATAATTCCCTGTTGACGGAGGAAAGCAAGGGGCATGAAACGTACCTATCAACCGAATAATCGTCATCGGCGCAAGGTGCACGGTTTCCGCGCCCGTATGCGCACCAGAGATGGGCGCAACGTGCTGAAGCGACGCCGTTTGAAAGGTCGACATCGGCTGACGGTATCTGATACCTGCCGCCATTTTGGTCCAGAGTACTGAGTTGAGGCATAGCCTGTGCTTCCCCGCCACATGCGCCTCCGGCGGCGCAAGGACTTTCTTGCGTGCTATCAGCAGGGCAGGGCGGTTGCACAGGCGCATCTGGTGATGCATGTGCGCCCGCAACCGAGCGGGCGCCGATTCGGCTTTGTGGTTGGCAAAAAGGTCGGCAAAGCGACCGTGCGTAACCGGGTGAAGCGGCGTCTGCGAGCGGCGTGTCGAGAATGCCTGCCTTACCTGCACGAGGGCTTTGATGCGGTGTTTGTCGCGCGCAAGACGTCCGCAGAGGCGAACTACCGTCAGCTGCTGCACGAGATGCAGAATCTGTTCCGAAGCGCGCGGCTGTGGCAAAACAGTGTGGAGCCATGACTGCACCACCTCCGACACCCTGGCAGAGGGCTCTGGTGGGGGTAATACGGTTCTATCAGCGCGTGTCGCGCTTTACCCCGCCCGTTTGCCGCTTTACCCCGACCTGCTCGGAGTACACCGCACAGGCGATACTGGAACACGGCGCCCTGCGCGGAATGTGGCTGGGAGTGCGGCGCATTCTGCGCTGTCACCCGTTCACGCCGGGCGGGTACGACCCGGTGCCCCCACGTCGGGCGAACCGGCATCACAGCCACCACTCGGGTTGACGGTGGCACAGACGCAACGTCCGCCGCGCCGCAGGTGTCGGTATCAACGGTATCAGAGTGGTGCATGCGAAACCAGTCATTATAGGAGAGGTCAGTTCCATTGAGAACGTTACTTCTTGCGCTATACCTTCTGCTGTCCTGGCTCGTGGTGCCGGCTCTGGCACAGACCTCGCAACCATCACCCGACGCGGTGCTATTGCAAGCTCAGCAGCTGGAAGAAAAGGGCAACTTCCCCGAAGCGGAAAAGCGCTACCAGCAGGCGATCCAGCTGGCAGGTTCCAGCCCGCTTGGTGCGGAGGCAAACCTGCGTCTGGCGGCGATGTACATGCGCAAAATGGATCGCTTCCCGGACGCGCTGAAAATCTACGAGGACCTGGTCAAACAGTATCGCACCGGGGAAATCGCCGCTGAGGCTACCCTGCGCATCGGCGAACTGTACGAGCGGTGGATGGAAAAGACCACCGACCAGAAAGAGCGCAACACCTACGAACAGAAGGCGCTGGAGCACTACCGACGGCTGGAAAACCAGTTCCGCGACACCAGCGCCGCCCGAGGCGAGGGCAAACAGCGACTGGACGCCCTACTGCAACGCATCGACCGGCGCAACAGCAGCCATCCTGCCTACCGCTTCTGGGATATTCTGGTGGCGCTCACGGGCAGGCAACCCTGGCTCAGCTACTGGGTGGCGATTCTGCTCTTCACGCTAATTGTGATGGCGCTGTTGACCCCGCTGCGCCTGGCGTGGTTCCGTTCCATGAAGGAGATGAAGAAGTTGGAACCGGAAATCCGCCGCCTGCGCGAGCGCTACAAAGGGCAGGAGCTCAACGAGAAAATCATGGAGCTCTACAAAGAGCACAAGGTGAACCCCGCGGCGGGCTGTCTGCCCATGCTTATCCAGATGCCCATCCTCATCTACCTGTACTACACTATCCGAATGTACGAGTACCAGTTCAGCAAGGGCTTCTTCCTGTGGATCAACCCGTCGCTGGCAGAGCGGTTTCCGGGCATCGTCGGGGCAAACCTGGGTCAGCACGATCTTCCGCTGTTGCTTCTTTATGCCATCAGCCTGTATGTCAGCCAGCGCCTTACTCCGGTCAGCGACCCCGCTCAGGCGGAACAGATGAAGATGACTTCGCTGTTTATGACCGTTTTCATGCTGTACATGATGTACACGTGGCATTTCCCCTCGGCGTTCGTGCTGTACTGGTTCATATCCAATGTGCTGATGACCGCCCAGCAGCTGCGCTACATGCGCCCAGAGCCTGCCCCAGCGCAACCTGCCGAGCCAGCTGCGAAGGAGCCAGAGCCGGTTCCCACCGCTGCCGTCAGCGCCAATCCGGGTAAGAACCACCATACCCGCAAGCCGCGCCGCAGGAGGTAACACCGAGAGGGAAAGGAGGATGATAGCACCGATGACCGATAATGCACCGAAGCAAAGCGTAGAGGCAACAGGACGCACTGTGGAAGAAGCAAAGGAGCGAGCACTGCAACTGCTCAACGCCACCGAAGAGCAGGTGGAGTGGGAAATACTGGACGAGGGAACCCGGGGTATTTTCGGGGTGCTTGGTTCCACCCCGGCGCGTGTGCGTGCCACTCTGAAGGAGACAGCGGGAACCGCTCCGTCGGAAGAGTCCGAGCGGAAAGTGATGGCAGTGGTGAACGCGGCGCTGAGGGCGAGCGGACTGGCGGTGAAAGCCATCAAACGCGACACCTACGACTGCTACGTGGAACTGGAACTGGTAGGGCGAGACGCACAGCGCTTCGCCGGACCGCAGCTGGATGCTCTGCAATACGTGCTGAACATCATCATTAATAAACGCTATGATAAGACCACTCGAGTGCTTCTGGACGTGGGCGACTACCGCAAACAGCGTGCCGAGAAGCTGCGCCGGATGGCGCTGGAAGTAGCCAAACAGGTGAAAGAACGCGGCGAAGAGGCGGTACTGGACCCGCTGAACGCCATCGAGCGACGCATCGTCCATCACGCTCTGATGAACGACCCGGACGTGTACACTTACAGCGAGGGCGAGGAGCCAGAGAGGCGCGTGGTCATCTCGCCGCGCAAACAGTGACATCCGATGCTGACCATCACCGGACGAGTGAAAGGCGTGGGCACCGACATCGTGGCGCTTCAGCGTATCGCTGAGGTATGCGAACGGCACCCACGCTTCCCTCACCGCATCCTCACCGACGCCGAATACGCCTACTGTCAGCAGGGGAAGAAGAGCTTCCTTCAGCATCTTGCCGGGCGGTTCGCCGCGAAAGAAGCCATCATCAAGGCGCTGGGTCACAAGATGCCCTGGCGAGACATGGAGATACTGAACCACCCCACCGGTCAACCGTACGTGAACCTTTACGGGGAGGCGGCACAGCGCGCCAGCGGCGGCAAGGTGCACGTCAGCATCGCGCACGAGCCTACCTTCGCCATCGCTATCGCCATCTGGGAGGGTGAAGACTGATGTCCATCCGTATCGCCGTTCTGGTCTCGGGTCACTCGCGCGGTTCGAACATGGCGGCGATCATCGATGCCTGCGCCCGCGGCGAGATCGACGGTCAGGTGGTGCTTGTAATCGGCACGAGGGCGGAGGCGCCCGCCCTTCAGCGCGCGGCGAATGCCGGCGTTGCCACCCGTGTAATCTCCCCGCGCAACCTCACCGACGAGCAGTATGCCCATCGTCTGCTGAAGGCACTGCACGAGGCTCAGGTGGACCTGGTGTGCCTTGCAGGCTACATGAGGCTCTTGCCGGTGCCGGTGGTGCAGGCATATGCGGGCAGAATCATGAACATCCACCCGGCACTCCTGCCCTTCTTTGGCGGCAGGGGCATGTATGCAGAGCATGTGCATAAGGCGGTGCTCGAGTCGGGCATGAAGGTATCCGGTTGCACCGTGCACTTCGTGGACGAGAATTACGATACCGGACCGATTATCGTGCAGCGGTGCGTGCCGGTGGAGGATGACGACACCTGGGAAACGCTGGCGGCGCGCGTGTTGGTGCAGGAGCATCAGGCGTATGTTCAGGCGGTAAAGCTGTTCGCGGAAGGGCGGTTGCGCATCGAGGGGCGTCGTGTGCGCATTCTGCCACCGTCGTAAACGAGGGAGGCAAATGTCATGCTGGAAAGACGCACGCTGGGGAGTACTGGTCTGCAGGTGACCTTCATCGGCTTTGGTGCGCTGGAGGTCGGGCGCGACTGGGGCTTGGGCGATGCCGAACAGCGCCGCCGTCCGGCAGAGGAGGAAGCAGGCGAAACGCTGAATGCCGTATTGGACATGGGCATCAACCTGATCGATACCGCCCGCGCCTACCACGAAAGCGAAGCGCGCATCGGCAAGTACATCGCACACCGCCGGGCGCAATACGTGCTGTGCAGCAAATGCGGCGAACACAGCGACGAGCCGCGTACCTACTACGATTTCTCCTACCGTGCCGTGAAGGATTCCATCGACCTGAGCCTGCGCCTGCTGCAAACCGACGTGATCGACGTGATGCAAATCCACTTCGGTCCCGCCCCCCAGAAAGTGCTGGACGACGGCGAGACCCTGCGTGCCATGCGCGAGGCGCAGGAAGAAGGCAAAGTGCGCTTTCTGGGAGCGTCGCCGGGCATGGACGTACTGGAACGCTGTATCGACTCGGGCGACTTTCAGGTTCTGCAGATCGGTTACAGCCTGCTCGACCAGAGTGCGCACGATCTGATTCTGCGCGCCTACGAGAAGGGCATTGGGGTGCTGACCCGCAGCGGGCTGGCTGCAGGATGGCTAACGCCGCGTGCGCTCACCGTGCCGCCCGAAAAGCGTCCCCCGAAAGTGCAGAGACTTCTCGAACTGTGCGGTGGAGATGCCGACCTTCTACACTCGCTGGCTCTACACTTCCTGCACCGACATCCCGGCATCGGTTCGGTACTCATCGGCACTCGGCGGGCGCAAAACTTAGAACGGAACCTGCAGCTGCTATCGCAACCCGTGGACGAGGCTCTGCTGGACAAAGCAACCGCCATCGGGCGGGAGTAGGTTCCCGGGCAGGAAACGACTGCCCCTGCGGTGAATGAACGGGTGGAGGGTCCCCAATATGCCCAGAGTAAGAGTGCTGGTCACGCTGAAGCCCACGTTGCTGGATGCCCAGGGCAGAACGGTGCAGGAGGCATTACACGCCCTCGGCTACGAGAACGTCAATCAGGTGCGCATCGGCAAGGTCATCGAAATGGACATCGCCGACGACAGCAAGTCGGTGGAGCAACAGGTGCGCGAGATGTGCGACCGCCTGCTTGCCAATCCCGTTACCGAGCTGTATCAGATTGAGGTGCTGGGATGAAGTTCGGCGTGGTGATATTCCCCGGCTCCAACTGCGACGCGGACGCCTACTATGCCATTCGCGATGTGCTGCAGCAGCCGGTGGAATACATCTGGCATCGGGACGATAACCTGCACGGCGTGGATTGTGTTATCCTTCCCGGCGGGTTTTCTTACGGGGACTACCTGCGCTGTGGCGCGATTGCCCGTTTCTCGCCCGTGATGCAGGCAGTAGAGGAGTTCGCCCGACAGGGTGGGCTGGTGATTGGCATCTGCAACGGCTTTCAAATCCTGTGCGAGGCACATCTGCTGCCGGGCGCACTGGTGCGTAACGAGGGGCTTCGCTTCGTCTGCAAGCATGTGTATCTGCGGGTGGAAAACGCCGACACGCCCTTCACGAACCGCTGTCAGCCGGGCGAAGTGCTGTGCATCCCCATCGCGCACGGAGAGGGGCGCTACGTGTGTGACCGCGAGACCCTCCAGGAACTGCAGGCGAATAACCAGATTGTCTTCCGCTACTGCGACAGATCGGGCGCAATCACCAGGGAGAGTAACCCCAACGGCTCACTGGCGAACATCGCAGGCATTGCCAATGAGCGGTTCAATGTGATGGGCATGATGCCCCACCCGGAGCGCGCCTGCGAAGCGATACTGGGTTCAGAGGACGGGCTGAAGGTGTTCCAGTCCATCGTGCATTCTGCGCTGGCGGCGGCGAGATAAGGGAGGCTAAGCGATGACAAACTTCAAAGAGGGCGACCGCGTGCAGATCGTGGTGCGTGAGCAGACGAACGGTGACATTAAAGAACGCAGTTACTACCCCTATATGGGAGGCTTGCGTGGCACCATCTACCGCCTCTACAGCGACGGACGCGCCGCCGTGCAGATCGACCTGGACAGCCTGCCCGAAACGGTACGGACCCGCCATACCGAGGCGCAGGAGCGAATGAAGAACCGCTGGATCGATGCGCTGTCTGAAGAGGCACGCTCGCGCCTGACCCCGGAAGAGCGCGAGTTTCACCTGAACTACGTGCTGCTGGTGCGCGTGCAGGACCTGCAGCCCGAAGGCAAACGCTCCCGTTCTGCTGCCAAAAAAGAGACCACATCGCCCACGCAAACGGTGAAGCCGGAGACGACGGCACAAGCCAGAGCCACGCCGCCTGCGAAGAACGCTTCCACCTCCTCGGCGAAAGCGCCATCTGCGCAGGAGGCGGACGCACCGAAGCGCAAGACGCTGAGCGACCTGGAGAAGGCGGAAGAGGAGTTTTTGAAAAGCCGACAACATAGCCGCCGCTGACCTCCATCTGGTAATCGTACGCACCTTGTGGTATAATTCACTATGGTAAAGAACCGTGCCAGCGGTGGCACGGCATCACTTCGGCTGACAAGGAGGTGTCGTGATGTCTGCTGAGGTTATTGAGGGTGTGAAGACTGTCGGTTTGCCCCGTCTGAATGAACCTGCCCCCGAGTTTGAGGCTGTAACCACTCATGGTGTGCTCCGGTTGTCGGACTATCGCGGACGCTGGCTCATCCTGTTCTCTCACCCCGCCGACTTTACCCCCGTTTGCACCACCGAGTTCATTGCCTTCGCCGAGATTTATCCGGAGCTGCAGAGACGCGGGGTAGACCTGCTGGGACTGAGCATCGACAGCGTCTATTCGCACATCGCTTGGATCCGCAATATCGAGGAGAAGATGGGAGTGGAGATTCCCTTCCCCATCATCGCCGACCTGAACAAGGAGGTTGCCACGCTGTACGGCATGATTATGCCGGGTGAGAGCAAAACCGAAACCTCGCGCTGTGTGTTTGTCATCGACCCGGACGGTGTTCTGCGGGCAATGATCTACTATCCGCTGACCACCGGACGCAACACGGATGAGATTCTGCGCCTGATTGACGCCTTGCAGACCACCGATGCCCACAAGGTGGCAACTCCAGCCAACTGGCGCCCGGGCGACAAGGTGATTGTACCGCCGCCTACCACGACCGAAATGGCAGAGGAAAGAGTGAAAGCGGGCTACGAGTGCGTGGACTGGTATCTCTGCAAGAAGGAGCTGTAGGCGATGGCTTGCATCAGCCCAGACGGCACGCTGACCGAGTCCGCCCGTAAGATGCTGGCGGCGGTTCGCAACCCCACCACCGCCGAGGAGGTGGCGCAGAGCACGGCTCTGCCCCTGTTCCGCGTGCGCAGTGGTCTGCGCGAGCTGGTGCAGGCAGGGCTGGTGGTGGAGCGCGAAGGACGCTACCAGCTGACGGACACGGGTCGGCAGAAGCTGTAACCTTACACCTTTTGCCCCTCTCTCGCCGGCGAGAGAGGGGCGCTCGCGTCTACGACCTCACCTCGATCTGCCAGTCCACGATATCGAGGTCGGGGTCGTTGCCGTTCACGACGTCGCCGGAGGGTTCCATGTTCGTATCGCTGTTGCGCAGGATGCGATCGGTGTCGGTCATCAGCGTGAGGTAGGTGTTCGGGAACTGCCGGGAGTCGCCCAGCGCGTCCCACATCTTCAGCGAGGTATCCGATGGGTCTTTAGGTGTGCGGTCGGTGGCAATGATGTTCACCTGCAGCACGCGAATGTCTGCCGGGTCCTGACCATCCAGGGCTAAGCTGCCGAAGTCAACCACCACGCGCAGGCTCTTTCGGTCGGGGCTGATGGTCGCCTCTAACGGTGCGCCCAGCGGCTGAAACACCTGCCGTCGGTCGGGGTCCAGCACCTGATACATCACAAATCCACCGAAAGGCAGGGCACCGTTGACTTCCACGAAGCGCTGGAACGAACCGGTGGCGAAACCGTTCCCGCCCCAGGGAGGCGCAACAGGCGGCACCGGTCCGGTGACCCCCACAAAATCGGCATCGTTGTCTATCAGGATGAAGTAGTGGTAATCCGGGCGGATTTGTCCTGCCACCCGAAATTGAACGACCAGGCGCCTGGTGGTTACCTGTCCGGTTTCGGGGAACCGAGCGCACGCGGAAAGCACCAGCAGTAAGATAACCACCGCCCCCAGCATGACACGCCGGCTATGTCCGCACATCCTTTCGTGTGGCTCCTCCAGTATCCGTCTACCGATTCGCGGGGGCAGGGCGTTTTGCCTGCACGCCTGCGCCTGCTGCGGGTGTGCTCAGGAGTGCTTGTCGTCATTTATTCTATATAAACGATGCAAAAATAGTTCGTATTCCTCTTGACAAATCCTGCAGACTGTTTTAGAATCAGAGTAGTTAAGCGAATAATCTCTCGGAGGAGGCGGTCTCCCATGAAGCGCCATGCGTTCACTTTGATCGAGCTGCTGGTGGTTATCGCGATTATCGCGATACTGGCGGCGATCCTGTTTCCCGTGTTTGCGCGCGCCCGCGAGAAAGCGCGACAGACGAGCTGCCTGAGCAACATGAAGCAGCTGGGGCTTGCGATGCTGCAATACGCCAACGACTATGACGGCTACATGTATCACCTGAACGGACGCGGGTTCAACTTCCCCGGCTGTACTGTGTGCAACAACACGGCGTGCACCAGCAGCACGAATCCGTGGTACGACCCGGAGATCGTGGCGGACCCCGACCTCGGTCCGCGCAAGTACGTCGCGGCGCTGCTGCCCTACATCAAGAACACCGACATCTTCTACTGCCCATCCGATGCCTACAAGCGCCAGCACATCTGCCGCAGCACCTATTCTGGTGTCGGTCCGGTGAACGACAACCAGTACGACCACTTCTACACCAGCTATCGCTTCTGGAATACGGCAGGGTGTATGAGCATCGGCGGCACAATGGAGCAGCCCGGACGGGTGCGCATCGATCAGGAGGCATGGTTCCCGCCCATCGGCGAGGGATGGGGTAGCCCGTCCTGTTCGAACCCGAACATGAAGCCGCTCTATCCCGCGCGCATTCAGATGTTCCGCGAGGACGTGCCACTGCACCTGACACCGCACACGGGGCAGTTCGGTGCGATTTACGCGGTGAACATCTGCTTCCGCGATGGGCACGCCAAGATGTGGTTCCGCGAACCGAACCGCGTCTATCCGGATGAGTGATCAGTGCGGTGTTGCTGTCCCTGAGGAGGCATCCTCCTCAGGGACGCTTTCTGATGGCTCCGTGCACGAAGGGCGCTCTCTGCCTCGCTTCAGTCTATCACGGTGGGCGTCGCCCAGTCGCTCTGGTTGCCGTAGCGGTCGACCATGCTCACAAAGGCGATATTCGCAGACGCCGGCAGAGTGTATGAGGTACTCTGGGCAGGCAGAACGTGCATCACCCAATCGCCGTTCAGCCGGTAAGCCGCCACCCAGAAGGCAATCGGGAACCGTCCGCGAGCCTGCCAAACCAGCCGCAGCGATCCGTCGGTAAGGTGCTGGGCGCTTACGTCGGGAGCGGGCGGCTTGCTGCGACTCAGCCACGGCGCGGCGGGCACCAGAGCCGGCTGGGCGTGCAGATTGCCCACCAGTCTGCAGACTCCGTCCCGATCCTGCATGAAGGCACGTGCACTGAAGTGGATATTGCCCACTGCTCCGCGCTGTCGGCGCGTCAGTCGTATCTGCTCGGCAATTTCGCTGGCTTCCCACGCGGTATTACTGCCGTCGGCGACCTTGCTGGTAAAGTTACCAGGCACGATGTGTCTGCCTTTGCTGTTCTGTTCCACCCACCACTGCAGCAGCACGGGGAAGCTCAGGTTGGGGTGGTCGATCTTGAAGTAAAGCTGCGGGGTGAAGTAATCGCACCAACCCTGCTGAAGCCACTTGCGTGAGTCGGCGTACAGCTCCTCATAGGCGTCGAACCCGCGTGCCTGCGGCGGATAGCCCGGACGCCACAACCCGAACGGACTGATACCGAACTTCACGTAGCGTTTTGTGCGCTTGATTTCATGGTATACCCGTTCCACAAACCGATCCACGTTCTGCCTGCGCCAGTCTGCCCGCTTCAGCTTGCCGCCGGAGCGCAGGTAACGCTGCCAGCTGGGCTCGTCGGGGAAGTCCAGCAGGTTGCCCTTGTCGTCGCGCTCTTTGTACGGGTAGAAGTAGTCGTCGATATGCACACCGTCCACATCGTATTTCTTTACTACCTCCAGCATCACCGAGAGCGAGTGCTCGACGACCGCTGGCTCGCCCGGGTCCAGCCAGAGGTAGCGTCCGTATTGCTTCACCAGTTCGGGGCCTTGTCTGCTGATGTGTTTGGGGTGTATCTCCGACTTCTCCGAGGGATGGCGAGCGCGGTAAGGGTTGAACCACGCATGGAGTTCCATCCCGCGCCGATGCGCCTCTTCAACGGCAAATGCGAGCGGATCGTAGTATGGCTCCGGTGGCTTACCCATAGCGCCGCTCAGCACCTCTGACCACGGCTCGATTTTCGAGTCATACAGCACCGAGCACGCCGGACGCACCTGCAGGACGATCACGTTGAACTTCAGTTCCGCCGCTTTATCGAGAATGGCAAGAAGCTCCGCCCGCTGAATGTCTGATGATAGCCCCGGCTTGGAGGGCCAGTCGATATTGGCAACGGTAGCCACCCAGAGTCCGCGATATTCACGCTCCAGTGAAGGCGGTGTCTGCAAACCCCGCATGGTCAGGTCTCCTCGCTGGTTCTTCCGATTACAGGCAACAGTATATCATGCCGAACGCCAGCACACCAAGACGGGATCAGCGCGGGGTGGGCGCACACACCTTTCCCAGCACCACTGCACGAAGCGCCCCCGTGACCGCAGGCATGTTGTTGGGGCGCTGGTGCATCGTCTGGTAGCCCAGCACCGCAAAAGCGACCGCTTCCTTCGCATCCGGGTTGATGCCGTAGCGGTCGCTGGTCTCCACTTCCATTTCGGGAAGGAGCTGGCGCAGGCGTGACATCAGCGTGCGGTTATGCACACCACCCCCGGAGGCGATGAGCCGTGTTGCCTGCATGTGCGGCAGCGCAAACCGCCGGATACCGTCGGCAATGGTGCGGGCAGTGAGCTCGGTGAGGGTGGGTATCAGCAGTTCCGCGCTGGACAACCGGTACCGCCGCAACAGCTTGCGAACCATCGCCTCGCCAAAGGTCTCCCGCCCGGTGGATTTGGGCGGATGCTGAGCAAAGTAGGGATGTCTGAGTAGCTCCTGCAGCCACTCCTCACGCACCGGGTGCCGTTGCGCGAAGGAGCCTTCGGGGTCGTAACGATACCTGCCTCCACTGGCGATTTCCATCGCGACGTTGATGAGGGCGTTGCCCGGTCCTGTGTCGAAGGCGATGACCTCGTTTGCATGAGCGGCGGCGGGCAGAGCGGTGATGTTGGCGATACCGCCGATGTTCAGCAGGATGCGCCCCTCTTCCGGATGGCGGAACAGAAGCCAGTCCACGTAAGGCACCAGCGGAGCGCCCTGTCCGCCTGCAGCCACATCCGCCACCCGAAAATCGCCCACCGTGACCACGCCTGTGCGCTCCGCGATGACCGCTGGCTCTCCAATCTGCAGGGTAGAGCGGAGCATCCGTCCCTGCCATTCGATGGGTTCGGGCTGATGCCATACTGTCTGCCCGTGTGAGGCGATGCAGAAGACCTCAGGCTGTGTCACCTGCGCCTCCTGCATGATGTTCAGCGCCGCTTCAGCAAACAGCTCGCCGAGCAGGAAGTTCAGGTGGCAGGTCTCCGCCACCCCCGTCTCGCCCCGCATGGTACGCATCAGTTCCGCCTGCACATCGGCAGGGTAGGGCGTGGTGCGGAAAGCGAGCGTCTGCACATGCACCGTATCGCCCTTCTCCTCGATGCGTGTCAGCGCCGCATCGATACCGTCCATGCTGGTTCCCGACATCAGTCCGATAACCAGCTGCGGCTGGTGTGTCTCGCTCATTGGTTCTCCTCGCCTGTTTCGGCAGACAAAACGCTTTTATCATCGCTAAGTATCTGGACATCCTTTCTGCTCCTGCTATAAAATACCTTCACACGCCACTGGCAAAAACCTTCTGGGGGGAAACAATGAAACTCTCGATGGGCATTCGCGAACTGGAACTGGACGGCAAGTATCTGGGCAGGTTGCGCGAGGCGAACGCACTGATGGGTGACATGGATGCTTTGCGCCAGCGCATGGAGGAGGACGGCTACCTGCTCGTCCGCAGACTGCACGACCCGAAGAAAGTGGCGGAGGCGCGCCGCGTGGTGCTGGAAAATCTGGCTGCGAACGGACAGATCGACACCTCCCGTCCGCTGGATGAGGCGGTCATCGCCCCCGGTGGGCGCGGGGCTTTCCTTGGCGGAGCGAAGGCGATAACGCATACTCCGGAGTTTCTGGCAGTGGTGGAGTCACCCGAGCTGATGCAATTCTTCAGCGACTTCCTGGGTGCACCCGCGATGACCTTCACCTACAAATGGCTGCGCGCGGTCGGCAAAGGCGATTTCACCGGCGCGCACTACGACATTGTGTACATGGGCAGAGGCACCACCAACCTGTATACCGTGTGGACGCCGCTGGGCGATGTGCCGTTCGAGAAGGGACCGTTGGCGATTCTGGAAGGCTCGCACCGGATGGAGAAACTGAAGCAGACTTACGGGCGTATGGACGTAGACCGTGACAATGTGGAAGGCTGGTTTTCCAGCGATCCGGTGGAGATGGTGGACAAGTTCGGTGGGCGCTGGTTGACCGCGGAGTTCGAGATGGGTGATGCGCTCATCTTCGGCATGTTCACCATGCATGGCTCGCTGAACAACGTGACGAGCTCCTATCGTCTCAGTTGCGACACGCGCTATCAGCGGGCGGATGAACCCGCCGACGAGCGATGGATTGGCGAGAACCCGATTGCCCATTACGCCTGGGGCAAGGGGCAGATGATACCGATGGAGGAAGCACGCAAACGCTGGGGCGTGTGAACCGTAGTTGGCGCGGGGGATTGCTTCGTCGCTTCGCTCCTCGCAATGACACGGAGAGCGCGCGGGGGATTGCTTCGTCGCTTCGCTCCT
>CAKZNX010000135.1 GCA_937132045.1 uncultured bacterium | reverse complement strand
CGCTTCGCTCCTCGCAATGACACGTTTGGGTAGGGGGATTGCTTCGTCGCTTCGCTCCTCGCAATGACACCCGCTGCGGAGGTCATTCAAACGCCCGTGTTCAGTCTGTGGGTGTGTGGCAATTCGATGCGAGCCGCGAGATGCCGACCAAAAACGCGGTACAAAGCCCTTTAACATACCCCTCGCCCCGCCTCTCCCCGAAGCGAGGAGAGGTTGCGAACTCTCCCTTCCCGCGTCGGGAAGGGGGGCGGGGGGATAGGTTTTGGCTTTTCCCAACCCCGTAACCACCCTTGACACCGTGCGCGGGCGTCCGTACACTAACGACGGAGGGGGAGAATGGGTGCAAAGAGCTGGCTCGCATCGCTGACGTTGTGCATTTTGCTTGGTTTGACTGCATCTGTCCAGCCGCAAACGCTGACTCAGCCGCGCGGTGTGGCGGTATCCGCAGATGGCAAAATCTACGTCGCCACCGTCGACTCCTCGACCCTGAAGGTGCTTTCGCTGTCTGGAAGGTTGCTGGCGCAGTCCGCTCCGCGTGGCACCGGCGCGCAAGAGGTCAGTTTCCCTCAGCGCGTGCTGATTGTTCGGGATGAGGTGTGGCTGCTGGACTCGCCTGCCCGTCGGATACAGATTTACGATGCCACACCACCCTGTCGCTACCGACGCACTCTGGCTCTTCCCGTCGAGGAGTCGGCGGAGGTGGTGGACATGGCGGTCGACTCAGTTGGGCGACTGTATGTGCTGACGCGCCCCGATAACCTCGTCCACGTGCTAACGCCAGATGCCAAGCCGATAAGGACGTTCGCCGGGGCGGGGCAGGAGCCGGATAAACTGGTGAATCCTACCAGCATCACGGTGGATCGACGCGGACGTGTGCTGGTCACCGACTCAGACCGTCGCACCAATCAGCACCGTATCAAGATATACCGGCACCTGTGGCTGGTGGGCAGGGTGGAGCTGGCCAGGGATGTACCTGCGTGGCTGGATCCTCTGCAGGTGTGCGTCAATTCGCGCGGGCATCTGGTGACGCTGGGGTCGCTGGGCTATTATGAGGACGGCGGCGTCATCCGGATGATTGACGAACGGGGTGAGCGCGTAGCGCACTGCGGGCTGTTCTCATTGGGCGGGATGGGGCGTGCGGGAGGAATAGCGCTCCTGCCGGACGACCGCGTGGTGTTCGCGGATGAGGTGAACAACCGGCTGGTGATTTTGCCAGCGGACCTCAGCGAACCCGACCCGGTGGTCACTCTCCAGCAGGGTTCCGCCTCTATTCGCTGGCGCAGCACCGTGCCCGCCATGGAAGCGGTGGTATGGTGGGGCACCGACGAGAACAACCCCGCCAGCTGGCGTCGTCAGGTGGTTCAGTGGCAGGGCGCTCGGCGCGAGATGCTGGTGCGTTTGACCGGCGTGCCTACGTCCACCCGCATCTTCTACCGGTTTTCGCCTGCGATGCCCACGTTCGGAACACGCGACGGGAGCATGTCGAGGGTCTACTCCCTCTTCAGCGCACCCCCACGAGGCAGAATGCACGTGCTGACGCTGGACGTGTTGACGGTGGTCTATCTTCATGCCGACGTGGACGGCGACGAACACAGGCTCACCGCACCGCAACTGGGTGACAAGCTGCAGAGAGAGTTCGGCAAGTGCCGCGAGTGGTACTTCCGCAACACCCACTTTCGCCTGAACCTGAACCTGAAGGACACGCTGGTGCTGGAGGAACCGAAAGCACGGGTTCGTCGGGGGTGGACTCCGCCGGAGAGCGTGCGTGAACACGTGCGCCCGTTGCTGGAAGCTCAGGGCAAACGTTTGGAGGACTACGACAGCCTGATAGTGCTTTTCCCCGCTCCCGGCTACGACGCGACGAAGCCGGATCAGATCGGTGAGGTAGGTGGAGGTGGACTCACCACCTTCGGCTATTCGGTGTTCGCCATCAGCGGAAAACTGGCGTGGCTGCTGTGTCATGAATACAGTCATCAGCTCGACGCCTTCTTCGAGCGCAGCGGCGTGCAGAAGTTCTGGCTCAATCATCCCGACCCCACCATTCACCCCGGCAGGTACGGTCAGCACTGGGACGTCAACGCCTTCATCTGCCGAAAGTGGAACCCGAACGACTGGTTCCAGATGCGCTACGGCAAGATATGGCAGGTGAACGACGTCAACGGCAACGGCATTCCCGACGATGACCCGCGTCTGCCTCTGGACGAGAAGCGCCTGGGGCGTGTGGCGACACCGGGCAATGCTCGCGAGGACGACCTGCGCCGGGCGATGGCTGGCATCTTCTTCGGTTACCGGCTGGATACAGGCGCACCGGATGGAGGGGGCTATCACGCAGAGGGCGCCACGTGGCGTTTGCCTCGCGAGTCGGTTTTGCTGATACCGCAGGCGGGCATGCAGGGCGAGTCGGGCAGATGGTTCCGCTACGCGCGCGTTCGGAACCGGCATGTCAGCGCCGATGTGTTCGCCGGTTGGGACGAGCGGCGGCTGGAGTTCGGCATCGCCTGCAACGAGCCTTGCGATGCCGAAATCGATATCGATGCCGACAACAACGGCTGGTTCACCGGGGCAGATAATCTGAACGTGCGCCTGCGGGCAAGGGGAGTGGAGAAGCCGGAGGTCTCCTTGCGCATCTGGGACGGAGCCACCAGCACGTGGCACGAAGCGCCTGCACCTTCGCTGGAGACGAGCCGCCTGCCAGACGGTCGCCTGCTGTATCGTATCAGTATTCCACCGGTGCGCGCTCGCTGGAGCACGAACACCCTCGTCGGGGTGCGTATTGCGGTGACCGGCGAGCGCGGCTGGTGTTCTGCGTTCGAGCCGTGGGTGCTTATGCAGACACGCCTGTTACCAGCCAGAAGGTAAACGCACGATGGCTTCCCCCATCATTCTGGAGGCACGGTGTCTGAGCGCTCCACCTATCCTGCGGGGCGAGGTTTCGTTCACGCTGCGGGAGGGCGACAGGCTGTGCGTCTACGGGCACAGTGGTGCGGGGAAAACCACGCTCGTAAGGGCGCTTCTGGGACTGGCACGCCGTCGCGGGGAGGTGACCTGGCACCTTCCGCGGTCCGCCGTGGGGTATGCGGCGCAAACACCGCGTCTGATACCGCGTGCCTCCGTGTTACGGCAGATTGTGTGGAGCGCCTCCCTGCACGGGGTGGTACTGTCTGCTCATGGCAGCCGGGTGCACGAGCTGCTGGAGCAGTGGGGTCTGCAGGAACGGCGGCAGTGGTCTGTGCGACGCCTGTCGGCAGGAGAGCAGGTGCGCCTCGAGTTGTGCAGTGCGATGGCAGTTGCCTCGCGACTGCTGGTGGTGGACGGCTTGCTGGAGCGTCTGGATGAGGAGCGGCGGCAGGCATTCTGGGAACAGGTGGATGCCCGGTGTGCCCGCCGCGAGCTCGCGTTGCTGTACGCCACGCATTCCGTGCGCGAAGCGGAGATGGCAGACCGGGTGTTGCTACTGCACGAAGGGCGCGTTCTGGCAATGGATACACCGGAACACCTGCGGCAGCTGGCGGCGACGAAGGAGGCGGAAAGCACAATGGGCAATTTGACCCTGCAGATCGAGCGGATAGGTGATGCACCCGCCGGTATGCGTCTCGTGGTGGAGCGCACGGCAACCGTCGAGGATGTGCTGGAGATCCTGATAAGGCGCGGAGGGTTGCCATGAGAGCGTTCCTGCAGCTAACGTCTGTTTGCCTGCGCCTCATGCTGACCAGTCCGCTGTACTGGGTGGCGCTGACCGTTCTGCTGCTGGTGACCGCCTTCCACACGCTGGGGCAATGGCGATGGCTCGTCGTGCTCGGCGGGGCGGGTCTGGTCAGTCTGCTGTACAGCGTGTGGATGGAAGGGGGAGGGGGACTGCTGGAGCGCGTCCGGCTGGCTCAGGCGGAACGACACTTTGCTCTGGGTGCGGCAGGTGCTCTGGTGATGCTATCAGTGGCGGGTGCGGCGGTGGGTCTGCTGTTTGCAAAATAGCCTCTGTGCACAGCCTTGACAGGCAGGCTTTTCAGCTTCGTGGGGTGTATCTTAACCGCCGGTAAAGGGTGTTGAAAGAGAGAACAGACCCAACCCCCGAACTCCCTTCCCGACGCGGGAAGGGGGAGTCCGAAACCTCCCCCCGCCTCGAGGAGAGGTTGGGAGAGGGGTTTGGAGAGGCTTGCGACGGCATTCGTGTGGAAAACGACCGCGCTTGCGAGGATTTTTGAAACACCCTCACTGTTGGTACGAGAACGTGGAATGAGGAGAAACGCCTGTGCGCGAAGACGAAGAGACTCTGTCTTTTGAAGAGATATGTATCCATTTAGGGGAAGACCCCGAGCGATACCTCGGCTCGGTGGTGCCGCCGATATTCCAGAACAGCCTGTTCACCGCTCCCAGTGTGGATGCCCGTTCTCGCCGTGGCGAGCGGTACATCTATACCCGTGAATCGAACCCGACCACCGACATCCTGAACCGCAAGCTTGCTGCCATGGAGCGCACCGAGGAGGCACGCTCGTTCGCCTCGGGGATGGCAGCAATCAGCGCGGCGGTCATGTCGCAGGTGCGCAGCGGCGACCACGTGGTTTGCGTGAAGAACGTCTACTACCCGGCGCGCGTGCTCCTGCAGGACTATCTCGCCCGATTCGGGGTGGAAGTAACCTTCGTGCCCGGCACCAGCGCGGCGGACTTCGAGCGGGCAATGCGTCCCAGCACGCGGGTGTTCTACCTGGAAAGCCCGACCAGCATCAACCTGTGGTTACAGCCGCTGGAGGAGGTCTGCACGCTGGCGAAAGCACACGGCATCACCACCATCATCGACAACACGTGGGCAACGCCGGTATTCCAGCGCCCAGCCGAGATGGGTGTGGACATCGTGGTGCACTCCGCCAGTAAGTATCTGGGTGGGCACAGCGACGTCATCGCCGGGGTGGTGTGTACCTCTCGTCAGCACATCGAAGCCGTTCATCGCGAGATGACGCTGATCGGCGGTATCCTCGACCCGTTCGCGGCGTGGCTGATCCTGCGCGGGCTGCGCACCCTGCCCACCCGATTGCGCCAGCACCAGCAGAACGCCATACAGGTAGCACAGTGGCTCGCCGAGCATCCTGCGGTGCACAATGTGCTGTATCCTGCTCTGCCATCGCATCCCCAGCACGAGCTGGCTTGCCGACAGATGAGCGGATTCAGTGGGCTGATGTCGTTCACGCTGAAGCGCAACGCGCGCGAGGCGGCGGTTGGGGTGGTGGACTCCCTGCGTTCGTTCCGTATCGGAGTGAGCTGGGGTGGCTACGAAAGCCTCGCTTTGCCGATGCTCATCGAGGACTACGACGGCGAACAGCGCTGGGGATTGCGTGTGCACATCGGTCTGGAGCCGGTGGAAAGCCTGATTGCCGACCTCGAGCAGGCACTGCGTCACGCCGAGGACAAGGGACGCTAGCTGCGCTCGCCCTTCAGCCCGCTGATGAACTTCTCGAAGAAGCTCTTCTCTTCTTCGGGCACATCGGTAAAGCGCTCACCACAGGCGGCTGCGAACTGGCGAAGCAACCCGCGCTGCACCTCGTTCAGATGCGTGGGCACCTGAATGTTGACCACCACCAGCAAGTCGCCTTTCCCGTCGCGGCGGTTGGGCAGTCCTTTGCCGGGCAGCCGGATGACCGTGCCGGGCTGGGTTCCCGGCTGGATATCCACAGCGATTTCCTCCTCCAGCCCCCGAACCTTCACCGTCGCGCCTAGCGCCGCCTGTGCGAACGAGATGGTCATCTTGGTGCGCAGGTTCGCCCCTTCGCGTTCGAACCGCTCGTGAGGGCGCACGTGGAACATCACGTACAGGTCGCCCGATTCGCCGCCGCGCGGACCCGAGTCGCCCTCGCCCAGAAACTGCACCACGGCTCCATCCTCGATGCCCAAGGGCACGCGGATACTCCGCTCCACCATATTGCGCACCCGTCCTTCACCGCGACACTGCGCGCACGGGCGCGAGATGACCCGACCTTCGCCGTGGCAGTTGGGACAGGTCACCACGGTGGAGATGGTGCCCAGCAGTGTATGCTGGGTATGACGCACGCGACCGGAGCCACGGCAGGTGGTGCAGGTGCTGCTCGTTTCGCCGGGCTCTGCGCCGGTGCCCTCACACCGACTGCAGGTCTGGAACCGCGCATACTGGATGGTCTTCGTTGCGCCGGCTGCGAGTTCTTCGAGGGTAACCTCCACGTCGACGCGCAGGTCGTTGCCGCGCTGGGCGCGCGGCGTCTCAGTACGCGCCGCTCCGGAGCCGAAGAACAGGTCAAACAGGTCGCCGATGTTGCCGAAATCTGCAAAGCCGAAATCCGGTTCCGCAGTGCCACCGCGCACACCGGCTCGCCCGAACAGGTCGTAGGCACGCCGTTTCTCGGGGTCGCTCAGAACCTCGTACGCTTCGTTGATGGCTTTGAACTTCTCTTCCGCCTGCTTGTCGCCGGGGTTGACGTCAGGGTGGTACTGTCGGGCGAGGCGACGATACGCACGCTTGATCTCCTCCTGCGTGGAGTCCCTGCTCACTCCTAAGGTTTCGTAATAATCGACCTCACCCGGCATCGCAGTACCTCGTGTCCTTTACTGCTCTTCGCTGTTTGGCTCCTCGTCGTCTGTCTCTTCGGACATGACCTGTCCGGCGTCGTCTTCGTCGTCCAAGCCGAGTATAGTGTCCACCTCATCCGAGATTTCCAGCTCCTCTTCCTGGAGCTCCGGCTCTTCCGGTGCCTCCTCCTGCTCGCTGTGCTCGTCCGGCAGTTCCTCTCCCTGACCATTATCGGAGGCTTTGGGTGCTGACTCGACAGAAATTGCCACCTTCGCCCTCGCCTCCTCGAACTCCTCAGGGGTCAGCCGGGTCTCGGGCACCTCCGGCTCCATGAGCTCCGGCACCGCCTGCACCTCGAAGGTGGGCACCATGCGCCCGCCGGCGATCTCCTCCATCGCAATGGTCAACGGATTGCCCGATCTGCTTTTCACCAGCGCGCGACGCGCAATGCCCTGCTCCTGCAGCTGGCGGGCACGCTTTGCTGCGAGCATCACGAGGGCGTATTTGTTGAACCGGTTGAGCTTGTCGGGACTGGGCAGAATCATGTTGCTTGCGACCTCTCCTCGTTAATCACACCCATGAATTATACCGCCTGCATACTCAATCGTCAACGCGAGCCGACGCGGACTCCGCCAGCTCACGCGCAGCTTCTGCCCACTGCTTCAGACGCTCCCAGTTCGAACCCACTGTCTCCACATCACACAGTTTTAGCACGTGTACTGCGCCGTCGGTCGCCTCATGCCGCATGTGGAGCTCGTCGCGCATCTGCTCCGGGGAGAACTCAAACAACACCTTGGTGGGATGAGAATGCACCTCCAGGGCGCACCGATTGCTCAGCACACGCACCACCGGTTCCACTGGCGTCCATGGGCTGATGTGAAACAGCCTCAGGTTGGGCAGCTCCGCAATGATGCTTGCCTTCGCAGAGAGGTCTTCGCAACCGTGATAGTAGGCCCGCCAGAACAGGCTGGCGAGACGCGCATTAGAAGGCTGAATGAATTCGGCGTACATGCGCGGTGAGAGGGATGCAGCGGATTGTGCGTGAAGATACACCCAGCTGCCGCTCAGCTGGTGCTGTTTGCCCTCCGGAACGGTGTCATACACGGTATGCAGTGCCCAGCTCGCTTCGGCGTCCACTGCGCCTGCTGCCTCACGCGCCAGATGGTAGCGAACCATGCCCTCCGTGATGAAATCCATCAGCTGGTGTACGAAGTGCGGGCGGTCGATAACATCGTAGAGCAGGTTGTCCATCCCCCGCAGGCGCACTGCCCACTCGAACGGTCCGAAACCCAGCTCATCGCTGTCGAGCTTCACTGGCAGGAGGTTATCTGTCAACTCACATGCTTGCTCCAGCAGAGCACGTTTTTCTTCAGACAACTCTTCATAGGGTGGATAGTGCAGGCGGGTGAGGTCTTCCTCCGTCTGCAACAGTGGTATAGGCTTGCCCGCTCCCAGGGGGACGGTGCGGCGCATGGGTATCTCCAGTCCCCACAGGCGGTCGTTGCCCGCTGGATGCGGGGTGGGCAGCCAGATGGTGGGCAGGAGCGGCTCGTCATCGGGGATGTGTTGCGCCTTCCACAAGCGCGAGCGCAACTGCACCTCGATACTGCGAGCCAGCCCTTGCTGGTGGTGGAACTGGTCGGGCGAGGCGATTTCGCGCTCCCAGACGCGCATATACATCGCGTAATGCACCAGCGGGCGTGGTGGGTGGAGGGCATGGAATCGCACCCACAGCTCGCGTCGTCGACGCTGCTCGGGGCTGTTACTGACTTCCAGCACCTGATGCGCCAGGTCCACCAATACACTGTCGGGCATAGACTTCCTCCCAGTGGTTCCATCATGCAGTAGGTTCCACACCGGCGGGAAAGCACCTGCCCGGCGGAGCCAGCATCAACAAAAAGACAGAAAATCGTTTGGCAAGGGTGTATTCCTAATACTCATTAACATTCGTACATTACAAAGACTATATTAAGGCTTTACATTAGCTTATTACAACTCATTGATGAGTAGTTACAGCAAATGCAGGTAACCTTTCAACAGCATGATGCCTAGTCGTACATGATTTTTGAAACTGTCGGAGGGAGAGGAAGGACATGACCCCTTGCAAGGTGAAAACAGAAGTGATATAGTGTACCTGATAGATTAACTACACTAAACTTATACGGTGTAGTTACTGATAATTGGAGCAGTAGAAGGTCTGACATCCCGAACGGAAGGAGGCTAGTTCCCGTGGAGCGGCAGATACGTTATCAGAGGGAGGCAGACCTCGAGTGGGCGCATCGGTTTACACAACACCCGGGCTGTGAACGCTTGTTGTCGTGTATTCAGTGTGGCACCTGCTCAGGTACCTGCCCTCTGTCCATTTACATGGACATCACCCCGCGTCAGGTCATCGCGATGGTGCGCGAGGGCTTCCGCGACGATGTGCTGAAATCCAAAACCATCTGGCTATGTGCCAGCTGTTACGCCTGCAGTGTGGAATGCCCGCAGAAAATCAACATCACCGACGTGATGTACCGGCTAAAACGCGAAGCCATCCAGAACAACGTCTTCCCAAAACGCTTCCCCATCCCTGTGCTCGCTCAGGAGTTCTGCGAGATGGTGCGGCGTCGGGGGCGCAACTCGGAGTTCTGGATGGTGTTTCGTATGGCACTCCGTTCCAACCCCGCGATACTCTTGTCCATGATGCGCACCGGCTGGGACCTGTGGCGCACTGGCAGGCTCTCGATGCGCATGGAGCGTATCCAGCGGGTGAACGAACTGCAGTACATTCCCGCCGCGACGAAGGAGGTGGACTGAATGGAGCCCTCCGCCAAATACCTGTATTACCCCGGCTGTTCGCTGAAAGGCACAGGCATCGCCTACGAGGAGAGCCTGTTGACGACATTCCGCCTGCTGGAACTGCCGATTAAGGAGCTGCCCGACTGGAACTGCTGCGGAGCCACCAACTACATGTCGGTCAGCGAGACCTCGGCGACCCTGCTGGCGGCGCGCAATCTGGCACTGGCTCGGCAAACTGGCTCCCGTGACCTGCTGGCACCATGCAACGCCTGCTATCTTACCTTGCGAAAGAGCCAGGAACTGGTGGCGCACTATCCCAAAATCGCCCACGAGGTGGAGCAGTTTCTGGAGCAGGCAGGGCTGCCCCGACTGGACTCGGTTCGGGTCAGGCACGTCCTGGAAGTGCTGTATACCGACGTGGGCGTTGAGCGCCTGCGCGAGTTGACCGTGCGTCGCCTGCAGGGAGTGCGGATGGCATCGTACTACGGGTGTCAGGCGGTGCGTCCCTACGGCGAGGTAGACGACCCTCACGAACCCACCCGCATGGACCAGATACTCAAAGCCGTTGGCGTGGACGTGGTGGAGTACAACCTGAAGACCAAATGCTGTGGCGGAGCACTTACGGGCACCATTCACGACGTCGGCGTGCGCCTCAACTACATTCTGCTGAAAGAGGCGATGCGCCAGGGAGCACAGGCGATTGTCACCATCTGCCCCCTGTGCCAGTTCAACCTCGACGCCTATCAGGCGGAGATTCGCAAACAGACCGGTGAGCCCATCGACATGCCCATCTTTTATCTCACCCAGATCGTGGGCTGGGCGCTTGGTGGCGACGTTCGCGAGCTCGGCTTGCACCGAGCCATCTCGGGCAAGAAGCTGATCGAGCAGTGGTTCACCGTGAAGAAGGAGGCCGAAACCTATGTCTGAGCAGAGAAACGGTCACGTGCGCATAGGCGTTTACATCTGCCACTGCGGTGCCAACATCGCCGATACCGTGGATGTGAAAGCGGTGGCAGAATATGCGGCTACCCTGCCCGGAGTGGTGATATCACGGGAGTACAAATACATGTGCTCCGACCCGGGGCAGGAACTGATCCAGAAAGATATTGAGGAGCATGCCATCAACCGCGTGGTGGTCGCCGCGTGCAGTCCCACTCTGCACGAGAATACTTTCCGTGGCGCTGCGGAGAGAGCGGGCTTGAACCCCTTCTTCGTGCAGATGGTGAACATTCGCGAGCACGACTCGTGGGTGCACAGCGACCGCGAAGCAGCTACGGTGAAGGCGAAAGACCTGGTCCGTGCCGCGGTGATGCGCGTCTACTTCCACAAGCCGCTCGAGAAGCGTCGCGTGCCGATTCACCCCGAAGTGCTCGTGGTTGGTGGAGGCATTGCGGGCATCCACGCCGCGCTGACGGTCGCCAACTCCGGCAAACGGGTATATCTCGTCGAGCGCGAACCGACCATCGGCGGGCACATGGCGCAGTACGATAAAACCTTCCCGACTCTGGACTGTGCCGCCTGCATTCTCACCCCGAAGATGTCGGCGGTGCGCGCACATCCCAATATCACGCTCTGGACCTACTCGGAAGTGGTCAGCGTGGACGGCTCTGTTGGCGACTACAAGGTGGTGGTCAAGCGCAAGCCGCGCTACGTGCACGAAGACCTTTGCGTAGGGTGCTTGCAGTGCATCGAGACCTGCGTGTACAAAGACAGCAAGTTCGACGACGAGTTCAACCTCGGTTTGAGCAAGCGCAAGCCCATTTACATTCCCTTCGCTCAGGCAACGCCCAAGGTGGTCGTGATCGACCCCGACGCCTGCATCCAGCTGAAGACGGGCAAGTGCAAGAAGTCGTGCATGGAAGCCTGTGTGGAGCGCGGCGCGATTGATTTCGCGCAGAAAGAGACCTACGAAGAGATACACGTGGGTTCCATCATCATCGCCACCGGCTTCCAGACTTTCGACCCGCGCCGAATGCCGCAGTACGGTTACGGCAAATATCCCAACGTGTACAATACGCTGGAGGTAGAGCGCCTGGTCAACGCTTCAGGACCGACCAGCGGACAGGTGATTACCCGCGACGGTCGAGTACCGAAGAGCGTAGGTATCGTCCTGTGCGTTGGCTCGCGTGACGAGAACACCAACCGCTGGTGCTCGCGCGTTTGTTGTATGACCTCGCTCAAGCTGGCACACCTGATCAAGGAGCACACTGGCGCCGAGGTGTACATCTTCTACATCGACATGCGCGCGGCTGGCAAGGGCTACGAGGAGTTCTACCAGCGGGTGCTCAACGAGGGCGTGCACTTCATCCGCGGGCGCGTTGCCGAGATCACCGACTGGGCGCTGGATCCCTCGGAGGCAGGCAAACTGGTGGCGCGTGTGGAGGATACCAATACGGGCTTCGTGCGGCGCATCCCGCTGGATATGGTGGTGCTGGCAGTTGGTCTGGAACCGCAGCCGGATGCGCATGAAGTGCAGCGCATGTTCGGCATTAGCTGTTCGCTGGATGGCTTCTTCCTCGAGAAGCACCCGAAGCTGGCGCCCGCGCCAACCTACACGGATGGCATATTCATCGCAGGCTTGTGCCACGGTCCGAAGGACATCCCCGATACCGTGATGCAGGCTGGATACGCCGCAGCAGAAGCCATCGCGCTGGCGGACACCGGCTTCTTCGAGCTCGAACCCAACACCGCTTACGTAGTGGAGGAAGAGTGTTCGGGTTGCAAGACCTGCGTGCCGCTGTGTCCGTATCAGGCGGTCACCTTCAACGAGGAGAAGCAGAAGGCGTTCATCAACGAGGTGCTGTGCAAGGGCTGTGGCACCTGTGTGGCAGCCTGCCCGTCGGGTTCGATTAAGCAGAACCTGTTCGAGGACGAAGAAATCTACAGCGAGATAGAAGGTGTGCTGGCATACGCCTAGTCAACGGAGGGATGAGCATGGAAGACAGACCGGTTAGCGACAAGCTCTCGACCAGCGTGCAGTGGGAGCCGATCATCGTGGCTTTCTTCTGCAACTGGTGTACCTATACTGCAGCAGACCTGGCAGGAGTCGCCCGAATGGGCTACGACCCGAACGTGCGAGTCATCCGTGTGATGTGTTCTGGACGTGTCGACCCGCAGTTCGTGCTGGATGCCTTCGCGCACGGTGCAGATGGAGTTCTCATCGGTGGATGCCATCCGGGAGACTGCCACTATGTGGAAGGCAACTACAAGACCCTGC
Source organism: uncultured bacterium (assembly GCA_937132045.1). Taxonomy (GTDB): domain Bacteria; phylum Armatimonadota; class HRBIN16; order HRBIN16; family HRBIN16; genus HRBIN16. Next base: position 3,599 of record CAKZNX010000135.1, on the reverse strand, counting down.
GCCGCTACCACCTGCTCCGGCGGCTATTGCGCGATCTCGGCATCGAAGAGCAGCGCCTGAGGCTGGAGTGGATTGCCGCCTCGGAGGGCGAAAAGGTGAGCAAGACCATTAACGAGATGGTGGAGCAGGTGCGTGCTCTTGGACCGTTGCGCCTGTCGCGGCGGTTTAAAGAGTGGGATGCGGAGCTGGCATCCTTGGAAGCGGAAGCGCAGAGCGAGGAGGTGGTAGCTCATGTCTGACAAGCCCAAAATTGCGTTCTACTGGTGCGCCTCCTGCGGCGGATGCGAGGAATCCATCGTGGATCTCGCCGAGGACATTCTGGAGGTCGCCCAGGCAGTGGATATCGTCTTCTGGCCCGTGGCGATGGATTTCAAGCGCAAGGACGTCGAGGCGATGCCCGATGGCGCGATCCTTGCCACGCTGGTAAACGGCTCCATCCGCACCTCCGAACAGGAGGAGATGGCGCACCTGTTGCGTCGGAAGAGCCAGATTCTGATTGCGTACGGGTCGTGCGCACACACGGGCGGGGTGCCCAGCCTTGCCAACCAGTTCACCCGCGAGGAGATCCTGCGCTACGTGTACGAGGAGGCTCCCAGCGTGGTGAACGAGAACCGCGTGCGACCTCAACCGCGACACGGACATAACGGCACCGCCGTCACCCTGCCGGAGTTCCGGGGGCTGGTGCGAAGTCTGGACCAGGTGGTGGAGGTAGATTACTACCTGCCCGGCTGTCCGCCCACGCCCAAACTGCTGAAGCAGGCGGTGCTTACTCTGCTATCGGGCAACCTGCCGCCGAAGGGCACCGTTCTGGCGCCCGACACCGCGCAGTGCGACCAGTGCCCCCGCAAGGAAACCAAGCCGGTGGACCTGAAAATCACCGAGTTCAAGCGGCCTCACTGGACGCAGATAGACCCCGAGAAGTGTTTCCTTGCTCAGGGCATCATCTGTATGGGACCGGCGACACGCTCGGGCTGTGAAGCGCAGTGCATCCGCGGCAATATGCCCTGCACAGGTTGCTTTGGTCCTACCACCCGTGTGCGCGACCAGGGGGCGAAGATACTCTCGGCGCTGGCGTCCTCCGTCAATGCCCGCGAGCCGGAAGACATCGAGAAAATCATGGACGGCATAGTGGACCCGGTGGGCACCTTCTATCGCTACTCGCTGGCGAAATCGCTACTTCGCGCGAAAGTGACTCGTTGAGGAGGGATGGGATATGGACGAGAGCATCCAGACCGTATGGAATGAGGCGCAGGCGCGAGCCAACGAACAGTATTACACCCAGCGCCGGCGCATCACTGTGGACCCCATTACCCGGCTGGAGGGGCACGGCAAAATCGATATCTTCCTCAACGAGCAGGGCGACGTGGAGCGTGCCTACTTCCAGGTGCCCGAGCTGCGCGGCTTTGAGGTCTTCTCGCTGGGCAGACCGGCGGAGGACATGCCACAGATTACCAGCCGTATCTGCGGAGTGTGTCCCACAGCGCACCACATGGCGGGCACCAAGGCGCTCGATGACCTGTACCGGGTAGAGCCTCCATCGCCGGCACGCAAAATCCGCGAGCTGGTATACAACCTGTTCATGCTGGAGGACCATGCGCTGCACGTCTACGTGCTGGGCGGGCCCGATTTCATCGTCGGACCCGACGCTCCTCCCGAGACGCGCAACGTGCTGGGCGTGATCCAGACGGTGGGATTGGACATCGGCAAACGGGTCATCTCCACTCGACGGCGCCTGCGCGAGTCGATCGCGTATCTGGGAGGCAAAGTGGTTCATCCCGTGCTCGGCTTGCCCGGTGGTGTCGCAAAGGGCATCGCTCCGGAAGACCTGCCGCAGTTCCAGGAGGTGGCGCAAGCCGGGCTGGAGTTCGCGCTGTTCACCCTGCAGGTGTTTAAGGACGTGGTGTTGAAAAACCCGGCGTACATGGACCTCATCACGTCCGACATCTATACCCACCGCACCTACTACATGGGACTGGTGGACGACAAGAACCGCGTGAACTTCTATGACGGCAAAATCCGCGTGGTCTCTCCGGAGGGCAAAGAGTACGCGAAGTTCGCCGTGCAGGCGTACCTCGACTACATTGCCGAGCACGTGGAGCCGTGGAGCTATGTGAAGTTCTGCTACCTGAAGGGCGTTGGCTGGAAGGGCTTCATGGACGGCGCGGAGAGCGGCATCTACTCGGTAGCACCGCTGGCTCGGCTCAACGCTTCCGAAGGAATGGCGACGCCGGAGGCGCAGAAGGCGTACGAGGAGTTCTTCAAAACCTTCGGGCAGAAGCCGGTACATCACACGCTGGCAAACCACTGGGCGCGAGTCATCGAAATGGTATATGCTGCGGAGCGCATCGTGGAGCTGGTCAACGACCCCGAAATCACCAGCACCAACCTGCGCGTCATCCCAACCGTCAGCCCGACGGTCGGGGTAGGGGTGGTGGAGGCTCCGCGAGGTACGCTGTTCCACCACTACGAGACAGACGAGGATGGCATCCTGCGCAAGGTGAACCTCATCGTCGCGACGCAGAACAACTCTGCCCGCATGGCGATGAGCGTGGAAAAGGCGGCAAAGGGGCTAATCCATGGTGGGGAGGTCTCGGATGCTCTGCTGAACAAGGTGGAAATGGCGTTCCGGGCATACGACCCCTGCCACGCCTGCGCCACGCACTCCCTGCCAGGACAGATGCCCCTGGTGCTCAGCGTATACAACGCCAGCGGTAAACTGGTGCATCAGCAGAAGCGATGAGTGAACGCGCGGGAAGAACACTGGTACTGGCGCTCGGAAACGACCTGCTCGGCGATGACGGCGTGGGGCTGGAGGCTGCACGTCAGGTCGCCGGGCAGGTAGACGCTACGGTCGACGTGGTGGAGACCGGCGAAGCCGGACTGGCTTTGCTGGAGATGCTGGAGGGCTACGCGCGTGCACTGTTGATCGACTCGGTGGTAACAGGGCGCTATCCGCCCGGCACGATACTGGAGTTCTCCCCGGATGACTTCCGCAGGGTGGTGGCGCCCTCACCACACTATGCAGGCTTGCCGGAAGTGCTGGAGATGGCTCGTCGACTGGAGCTGGATTTCCCTTACGAAATCCGCATTCTGGCGATGGAGGTTCTGAACCCCTACGAGTTCCTCCTCGGCTTCTCGGAGCCGGTGCACGAAAATCTGCCCCGGTTTGTTCAGCGTGCGCTGCAGATACTGGGCGAGTGGCGGTGTGAGAACTCCCCCCTCGTTATACCCCCACGCTGAAGCACCAGCTTGCAGTTCTTCTGCGGATGTGGCAAAATAGGGGCATGAAAGTACGCGGAGAGAAGCCGATACGCGTCATCATGGTGGGACCTTCGCTTAGCGTTCACGGAGGGATGTCATCCGTCAGTAAGCTCCTTCTGGCATATGCTCCCGACAACGTCGCCTTCCGCTATGTTGCCACCATGCGCGAGGGCAATTCTCTGCTGAAGCTGTCGGTCTTCGTCGCTGGGTTGTTTCGTCTGCTGCACGCATTCGTCACTTTCAGACCGGACTTAGTGCATATTCACTTCTCCAAAGCCGGTAGTGTGTGGCGCAAGGGTATCGTTGCCTTCGTGGCACGCCTGTGTCGCACGCCCTAT